>NZ_AZQX01000347.1:0-6941 GCF_000568385.1 Halomonas sp. BC04 | reverse complement strand
GGCCGATCGCGTGGCGGTGATGTATGCCGGCCGTTTGATCGAGATTGGTCCCGTGGAAGAGGTGATTCGCAGCCCCCAGCACCCTTATACCGAAGGCCTGATGGCCTCGATCCCCGGCATCGAAAAGCGCCTCACCAGGCTCTACCAGATCGAGGGCTCCATGCCGCGGCTGGCGGCCATCCCCCCGGGCTGCCCGTTCAACCCGCGCTGCCCCCACGCCCAGGATCGCTGTCGCAGCGAACGGCCCGACCTGTTGCCTGCCGGGCCAGGCCAGGCCGCCTGCTGGCTGCATGACCCGGTCGATCCGCTTCCCCGGATTGACCAGAACGACAAACAGGAGCATGCCCATGTGCGCTGACACGGCGATCAAGCAACAGCCGGTACCGGCGAGTGGCGACATCCTTCTGGAGGCCCGTGACCTGGCACGTCATTTCGACGTCTCCAAGCCCTGGCTCAACCGGGTGCTGGAGCGTAGCGAGAAGCTGTCGCTCAAGGCGGTGGACGGGGTGAGCTTTTCCATCCGGCGCGGTGAGACCGTTGCGCTGGTCGGCGAGTCCGGCTGCGGCAAGTCCACGGTGGCCCGGCTGGTGGTAGGGCTCTACGGCCTGACCCGGGGCAGCCTCATCTTCGACGGCGAGGACATCAGCGACCTGGCGAACCGCACCGGCCGCCAGGCGGCCAGCCTGCGCAAGCGCTTCCAGATGATCTTCCAGGACCCCTACGCCAGCCTCAATCCGCTCTGGCGGGTGGGTACCATCATCGGCGAGCCGCTGCGCTTCTTTCGCCCCGAGATGAGCAGTGCCGACCGCCGTCGTCGGGTGGGCGAGTTGCTGGAGCAGGTGGGCATGTCATCCATGGATGCGCTGCGCTATCCCCACGAGTTCTCCGGCGGTCAGCGTCAGCGCATCTCTATTGCCCGGGCGCTCTCCAACGAGCCGGAGTTCATGATCTGCGACGAGCCCACCTCGGCGCTGGACGTCTCGGTGCAGGCGCAGATCCTCAACCTGATGCGCGACCTGCAGGACGAGTACGGCCTGACCTACCTCTTCATCAGCCACGACATGGCGGTGGTCAAGCACATGTCGGACCGCATCGCGGTGATGTATCTGGGCCGCATCGCCGAGATCGCCCCCTCCGACCAGCTCTTTGCCAACCCGCACCATCCCTACTCGAAGATGCTGCTGGCGGCTGTGCCGTCGCTGGAAGGGGCCGGCAAGGAGCGCACCACCATCCAGGGGGAGGTGCCCAACCCGGTGCATCCGCCCTCGGGCTGTGCCTTCCATCCACGCTGCCCCCATGCCAATGATCGTTGCAAGGTGGAAGTGCCGCTGCTGATCGCCCGAGGCGACGGCAGCGAAGTGGCCTGTCACGGGGTCGAGGAGGGGCGTATCGAGTGAGTCGAGGCGACTGATGCTGGAGCTGTTGTCTCCGCTGTCGTCCGCGGTCAACCTGGGGCTGGTGGCGCTGTCGGCACTGACCTCGGCGCTTTCGGCGGCGGCCGGCATCGGCGGGGGCACCCTGCTGATCATCGTCATGGCCCAGGTGATGCCCGCCACGGCGCTGATTCCGGTACATGGCATGGTGCAGCTGGGCTCCAATGGCGGCCGGGCGGTGATGACCTGGCGCCACGTTCGCCGCGACATCGTCGCGGCGTTCCTGCCAGGCGTGATCCTGGGCGCCGTGGCGGCGGCTTGGCTGTTGATCCGCCTGCCCTATGGCGTGTTGGAGCTGTGCATCGCCGCCTTCGTGCTCTACTCCTGCTGGGGGCCGGGCCTGCCCCAGCGGGCGGTGGGGCGTGTCGGCACCGTCATCGCCGGTGCGGTGACCACGTTGCTCTCCAGCCTGGTGGGGGCCAGCGGTCCGCTGGTCGCCTCCTTCATCAAGCTGGGTATCAGCGAGCGCCTGCCGCGGGTGGCCACCTTCGCCACCTGCATGACGCTTCAGCACACCACCAAGGCGTTCATCTTCGGCTTTGCCGGCTTCGTCTTCCGCGACTGGCTGGGGCTGATGCTGGCCATGGTGGCGGCGGGCTTCGCCGGCACCTGGCTCGGCCTGCGGCTGCTTCACCGGGTGACCGACCATCGCTTCGACTTTCTCTTCAAGTGGGTGCTGACCCTGCTCGCCCTGCGGTTGATCTGGCTGGGCGTCGAGCGTCTGCTGGCGTCGTGAAAGGGTCAGCGCAATGCAGTGCCCGTAAGAAACGGTTCGCAATAAACAGTTCGCAAGAAAAGCCCCGGCCAGGCCGGGGCAAGCGATCGTGGTAAGCAGTGCCAGTCGTTGCGATCAGAACTCGTAGGTCGCCGAAAGCCAGAAGCTGCGGCCGTCCAGGGCGACACCGTCGGTGGCGCGACCCGTTTGGGTAAAGCGATAGGCCTGATAGGTATTGCCTTGCCATTCATAGCTGTCCGCTTTGCTGAAGTCCTTGTCGAGCAGGTTGTAGATCGTGCCGGTCAGGCGGATCTGGTCGGTGAACCGATAGGTGGTGCGTAGATGGAACAGTTCGTAGCCATCCAGCGTGTTACCCACCTGCTCGTACATCGCCTGGTTCTGTCCGCTGGTCGGAAAGCCGTCGGTGAAGCGTTCGCGTGAGGAGTAGTACTCACCTTCGAGGGTGGTGTTGAGCCTGCGGGTCACGTCCCAGCCCAGGCTGGCGGTGAGCTTGTGCTTGGGCGTGTTGGTGAGCAGCATACCCTCCTGTTCACCAGAGGTGATCTCGGTGTCGGTATAAGTATAGCCGCCACGCACTTCCCAGGCGGGAGCGAAGCGATAGCGCGCTTCCAGTTCGATGCCCCGGGTTTCCGCTTCGTCGATATTGATCAGCTGCGAAAAGCCGGTCTGCTGGGAGAAGTTGCCAACGGTGATACAGCCGGGCACGTTGCCGTCCGGGTGCAGGCAGTTGGGAATTTCCGCCCCAGTGGCGATTCGGTCCGTAAAGCGGTTGTAGAAGGCGGTACCGCTGACGGTCAAGCCGTCCAGGTTGTCGTAGATGGCACCGATTTCGTAGTTGGTGCTTTTTTCCGGCTCCAGGTCGGGAGAGCCGATGGATACGCTCTGGCCCTGGTTGCCGAAGCCGGTGATGCCGTCATGCAACTGGTTGAGCGTGGGCGTCTTGTAGCCGCGGCTCACGCCACCCTTGAGCGTCCAGTGATCGGTCGTGTTCCACACCAGGTAGCCGCGAGGGCTGAAGTGGCCGCCGAAGGCGTCGTGATGCTCATAGCGGCCGCCCAGAGTCAGCGCCAGGTCATCGCGCAGCCACCACTCGTCCTCGGCGAACAGTGCCCAGCTCTGCTGTTCGAAGGCCTGGTTACCGGCCGCTCCATCCTCCAGGCGGGCATCGATGTACTGGCCGCCCAGGGTCACCATGTGCGCATCTAATGGCATAGTGAACTTGGTATCGAAGACGATATCGCGGTTTTCCAGCAGGCGTGGCTCGCCCCCCTCGGCCTCGTAGCCATAGGCCAGTGCACTGCCGGCGGGCAGGGTGCGGCCCAGGGTTTCGGTGGTGTTGTGGGTGACGCTGCTCTCCAGGGTCCCTGACTCGAAGCGCCCGGTATGGCCGATGGCCAGCTGGTCGCGATTGAAGCGCAGTTCATCTTCATAGCCCCAGAACTGGCCGGGTTGCGGGGCACAGGTCGCCCGGTCGGTGCCGTCCAGCGTGCCCAGGCGGCAATCGTCGTTGGCATAGGTCTGGTGTGCACGCTCTGCGTCCAGCCAGATAGAGTTGCTGTCGTCGGCACGCAGCGTCAGGCGTCCGCCTAGCGAATAGATGCGCGCTTCGACAGGACGTGGGTCACGAGCGGCGCTGTCGGGAATCATGCGCTCGGAGGCATCGCGATCGAACAACCGGCCGCGTAGCTGCAGGCCGAGAACGTCCTGGACCAGGGGCCCGGAGGCATAGAGATTGATGCCCTGGGAATTGCCTGCGTCACGGTCCTGCTGGAACGTGGTATCCACCGATACACTGCCCGTCCAGGTGTCGCTGACGGGGCGGGTGATGATATTGATCACGCCGCCCATGGCGTCGGAGCCATACAGGGTCGACATGGGGCCACGGATCACCTCGATGCGCTCGATGGCCGACAGCGGCGGTATGAAGCTGGTCGAGGTCTCGCCGAAGCCGTTGGGCGTCACGTTTCCCGAGGTGTTCTGACGGCGGCCATCGATGAGTATCAGGGTGTAGTCGCTCGGCATCCCGCGGAGGCTCACGTTCAAACCACCTGTCTTTCCCACGCCCGAGCGCACGTCCACGCCGGGCACGTCCTTGATCGCTTCGGCGATGTTCGAATAGCGACTGCGCTCCAGCTCTTCCCGGGTGACGACTGAGATGCTGGCAGGCGCCTCGTTGAGTGCCTGCTCGAAGCCGGCGGCGGTGACGACGATGCTGTCTAGGCGGGCAGAGTCCTGCGCCTGGGCGATCATTGGAAAAGACGTACTGGCAATTGTAATAGCCAGAGCGGTGCGGCGGATGGTGGGCATGGGATCACCTGCTTGGTACAGAGTATAATGAGATTGATTATCAAGCGCAGGTAATTCTATTGCGGAATGTTCCCTTTGTTCAGGGGGAGAAGCCACAACGACTCGTTGCGGTTTCCGAAACACCCAGCCGATGGGGAGCGCCCGGGGAGGCGCCGTGAGCATGGCTCACCCCGGCAGGGTGCCACTCGGGCGGCGTGGACTGGCGCAGGTAATCGAGCAGTGCACTGACACGTCGTGGCCGAGGACCGAAGGCGTAGAGCAGCGTCACGGGAACGGGGGCTGCCCTCCATTCCGGCAGGCAGCGGACCAGCGAGCCAGGATGGGCCCGCTCGCGCAGGGTCGCTAGCCATTCAGGCATCATGCCGAGACCATGGCCTCGGGCGATCGCATCGCCATGCAGCATGTGCTGATCGACACGAAAGCGCGAATTCGGCGGCTGGAAGCGAAACGCCCCCTGTGCCGGATGGGTGAGCGTGAGCCCCTGTTCGGTTTCACCCAGCAGGTCTATCCAGGCGTGCCGGGCCAGTTCATGGGGGTGCTGTGGATCACCGTAGCGGGTGAAATAGTCGGGGTGGCCGTACAGGCCGCGATCGAGCCAGCCGAGGACCTCCTGGCGCAGCTCGCCGCCGGGGACCTCGCCCAGCCACACGGTCAATGCCTGGCTGTCGGCGGACAGTGGGGGCGTGTTACCGGTCTGCAGCGTGAGACGTATGCCGGGATGGCCATCCATGAATGCTGCCAGCAACCTGGACAGCCAGCTGCGTGCCAGGGCGTTGTGGGCGACCACATGCAATTCACCGCTGACTTCATCGCTCAGCTCGTCCAGCGCCTGGCGGCCCTGCTCGGCCAGCTCGAGAATCTGGTGGCAGTACCCATGGAAGAGCTGGCCCGCCTCGGTGGGTAGCAGCCGATTCGACTGGCGCCTCAGCAATGGCTGGCCCAGCTGGCGCTCGAGCTGGGAGATGCGCCGGCTCAGCGTCGACTTGGCCAGGTCAAGGGTGCGGGCAGTGCGGGTCAGGCTGCCTGAGCGCATGACATGATCGAAGGCGAGTAGCTCGTCGAGATCGTACATGGCGATCCTTCGCATGGGTTGGACGTTGCAACAAGAGCAACAGTGTACCCGGCAGCGCATGTAATGAAAACGATTCTTGTTAAGATTCATTGCTCTGGCGATGCCGTTGCAACATTGGCAACGCATCGTTGCGTGGAGGCAGGGTCGTCTCTCAGGTGATAATAATTCCCATTAAATTCTTGATCTGCCACGAGGAGACACCTGATGGGAACTGGGCGATTCTGCGGCAAGGCAATGGGCGGCACCCTGCTGGCTGTGGCCCTGCTTGCGCTGATGCCGCTGTCGGCCTGGGCCGAGCGCAGCGTGGAAACCGCCTTTGGCAAGGTGACGGTGCCGGAAGCGCCGCAGCGTGTGGTGACGCTTCATGAAGGCGCCCTGGACGTTGCGGTGGCAACCGGCGTGAAGCCACTGGGTGCCGTCACCACCCGGGGCGGCGACAATGTGGCGCGCTACCTGGCGCCGCACTTCGACGACATCGCCATTGTCGGCGTGGTCCGGGAGATCAACCTCGAGGCCGTGCTCGCCCTGGAGCCGGACCTGATCCTGGCCCCGCCGCAGCTGGCCGAGGCGCAGTATCGGTTGCTTTCGCGCATGGCCCCGACCGTGGTGCCTTTGTCGGTCGGGCTGGACCCCGTCGCCTGGCGCAGCGAGACGCGCCTGTTTGCCCAGGCCCTGGGGCGCGAGGCGGAAGGCGAAGCGGCGTTACAGGAAGTCGACGCCCGTGCCGCCGAGCTGGCCGAGCGCATGGCGGGCAATGAAGCCCCCAGTGCCGTGCTGGTGCGCTGGATGCCACAAGGCCCATGGTGATGTCCGAAGCGCTCTTCACCGCCGGGCTGCTGCGCGCCGCCGGTGTGGCGATCCACGATGCCGGCCTGGTGCGTGAGGGCGTGCCGCACAGCGACCCGCTCAGCTTCGAGAACCTGTCCCGGGTCGATGCCGACTGGCTGTTCCTGGCAACCCTCAATGAAGAGGGGCGTGAGGCGCTGGAGGCGGCCAGGGAGTCACCAGCCTTTGCCCGGCTCGACGTGGTCGCCCGCGACCGGGTCGTGCCCGTCGACGGGCAATTATGGACGAGCGCCACCGGCCCGCTGGCGGCCCAGGTCATTCTCGACCAGCTAGACGCCGCACTGTCGCCCTGATGCTGGCACTGCAGCATTCGGGCCTTCTCCCGGACCGCCGGCTCTCTCGAGCGATGGTGGGCCTGCTGGTCATGCTGGCACTGGTGTGCCTGGCCAGCCTGCTGCTGGGCGCCGGCGATGTCGGCCCGGCCCAGGCATGGTCTGTGCTGATGGGGCGAGGTGATCCGGAAGCCACGTTCGTGCTGAATTCACTGCGCCTGCCGCGCACCCTGGTCGGCCTGGTGGTCGGCGTGGCGCTTGGCGTGGCCGGCGCC
>NZ_AZQX01000346.1:0-8900 GCF_000568385.1 Halomonas sp. BC04 | reverse complement strand
GCGCTGGCTGACATCCTCCAGCGTCCACTGGTTGGCCAGGCGAAGCTCCTTGAGGCGTTCGCCGAGACGTAGTGGTTCCACGAAGGGCTTGCGACCGGATGCAATACGCAGCGCGGCCTGCTGATCGGTGGTGGCTGGCATGGGCAGGTTCACTATAGGAAACAAGTTTCTCCAAAGCGTACCATAATTGGCGCGAAACGCATTGCCATAGCGACATTTACGCACCGGATCGCGACGGGGTGTTTCCTGGCTCGGAGGAATGCGCCTCAGCCGTCGAAGGGCAAGCCCAGCAGTGCACGCACGTGTGCCTCGGCACCGCGACCGAGCGAAGCGGGGTCGTAGCCTCCCTCCAGGACGGAAACCAGACGATTGTCGGCATAAAGGGCGGCGATCTCCATGGCCATATGGGTCACCCAGTAGAAGTCCTCGTCCTCCAGGCAGAGCTCTGCCAAGGGATCCTCGCGGTGGGCATCGAAGCCTGCCGACACCAGCACCAGCTCCGGCTTGAAGGCGTGCAGGGCCGGCAACCAGTCGTTCTCGATCTCACGGCGGAAGGCAGTACTGTCGGTACCGGCATCCAGCGGGGTGTTGACCACGTTCTGCCATTCGCTGCGCAGGTAACGCCAGGGGTAGAAGGGGTACTGGAAGCTGGTGCAGATCAGGATGTCAGGATCGTCCTTGAAGATATCGATGGTGCCATTGCACTGATGAACGTCGAAATCGAGGATGGCGATACGCCGGGCACCGTACTTGGCCCGGGCGTGGGCGGCACCGACGGCGACATTGTTGTAGAAGCAGAAGCCCATGGCATCGGTGGCTTCGGCGTGATGTCCCGGTGGTCGCACGGCACAGAAGACATTGTCGGCCTGGCCGCGATAGACCTGCTCAACCCCGCGTATCACCGCGCCGGCGGCCATGCGTGCGGCCTGCAGACTGTCGGGGTTCATCATGGTGTCACTATCCAGGGTGACGATGCCGGTTTCGGGCACGCACTTGTCCAGTGCTCTGAGATGACGCAGCGGGTGAACCCGAGCCAGTTCATCCTCGGTGGCTTCACGGGCATCCGACTGCATTGTCTGCTGCAGCAGACCCGAGAGGGAGAGACGAGCCTGGATGGCCTCGAGCCGCAGAGGGCTTTCCGGATGCTCCGGGCCCATATGGTGAAGATGGCAGTCCGGGTGGGTAATGTAAGCCGTGATCATATGGGCGCTCCACAATGACAAGGGTCACCATAATGCCAGTAACCCCTTGCACAACAGTGTCAATAAGTCGTACACAGGATGGCAGGAACTGACTTCGTGGAGAAAGCGACTTGGGCACCCGATTCCTGCGGCACTTCTTCGAGCCGCGAACCATTGCAGTGATCGGGGCATCGGAAAAGCCTCAATCCATAGGCGGGTTGGTCATACGCAACCTGCAGGAGGCCGGCTTTCCAGGCTCCATCTGGGCGGTGAACCTCAAGGGCTACGCGTCGGTCTTCGGCCAGCCCTGCGTTTCCCGCATCCGTGACCTGCCCGAAACACCCGACCTGGCCGTCATCTGTACGCCGGCACACAGCCTGCCCAAGGTGATTACCCGGCTGGGACGGCTCGGTGTGAAGGCGACCCTGGTACTGTCCGGGGGGTCTCACCTCGACGAGGCCAGGGAGGGCAAGGCGTCCATACGCGAACGAATGCTGGTGGCGGCGCGGGAGTCGGGGATCCGGGTGCTGGGTCCGGAATGCATGGGGCTGATCGTGCCGGGGCGCAAGCTCAATGCCTCCTACGCCAGTCAGCCGGTCAAGGCGGGCCGGGTGGCCTACCTGGGGCAGTCGGGTATGCTCGGCAACGCATGATCGATTGGGCCGCGGGCCGTGGCATCGGTTTCTCACACCTCATTACCGTAGGCGACAGTGTCGACGTGATGCTTCCCGACCTGCTCGACTATATCAACCAATACTCCCCCACCCAGGCGATCCTGCTGCACCTGGAGCGCATCCAGGACTCCCTGCACTTCATGACTGCGCTGCGCGATGCCTCGCGTAACCGGCTGGTCCTCGCCATCAAGAGCGGTCGAACTCCGGAGTCCGACCTCTCCAACATGCCGCCGACACCGGGTATTGCCAACCGTGACGTTGTCTTTGACGCGGCGTTTGCCCGTGCCGGCGTGGTTCGGGTCAACGATTCCGATGAGTTGTTCGATGCGTTGATGACCCTGTCCCAGATGAAACCGCTCAAGGGCGATCGGCTGGCCATCGTCTCCAACGGCCTGGGGCCGGCGTTGCTCGCTATCGACAAGCTGATCAGCGCCGGGGGCAAGCTGGCGAGTTTTTCCGATGAGACGCGAGCAGCACTGAAGAAAGGCGACTTTGACATGAGCAGGCCCGGGGAAAACCCGGTGGATCTCGGTGGCAACGCGACGCCCGAAAAGCTGGTCGAGGTACTGGAGGTCGTTGCAGCCGACCCTGGCGTGGACGCCGTTCTGGTAGTGCATGCCCCAACTCGCCTGGCACCCTCAAAGGTCACGGCACAGGCCGTCATCGCCAATCGCAAGCGGTTTCGCCGCAATCTGCTGACCAGCTGGATGGGGCTCGAGGCTGCCCTCGACGCCCGAAATGAGTGCAGCGCAGCGGGCATACCAACCTATGTTTCGCCGGAGAAGGCGGTGAAGGCCTTCATGCACATGGTCGATTACCAGCGAGTCCAGGCGCTTCTGCAGGAGACTCCGCCGACGCTTCCTTTCGCCACGACGCCTGATATCCGCGCCCGTTGCCGCACCCTCATCGAGGAAGCCAAGGCCGAGGGGCGGGAGACCCTGTCACACTCCGAGACCGCCCAGGTGCTCGAAGCCTACGGTATTTCCGTTGCCCCGAGTCACTATGTACAGACAGCGGAAGAGGCCTTCGCCGCGGCCGACAACATTGATGGTCCCATGGCCCTGAAGGTGGTGCATGAGAGCAACTGCCGGCCATTTCGCTACCGTCGGCAACCGCAACGGCTCTCGGCGGGCCTGCTGCAGGACCTTCACTCGCCCCAGCAGGCCGCCGAAGGTGTCACGCGCCTGGGTGACAAGCTACGGGAACGGTTCCCACCGGTGAGGATTCGCGAGTACTGCCTTCAGCCCATGCAGCGGGGCAAGCACTCGATGCAGATATGCGCCGGGATCACCCGGGACCCGATATTCGGTCCACTCATCGTGTTCGGTATCGGTGGCTACAAGGTCAACGTGATGGCCGATCGCCAGGTGGCGCTACCGCCGCTGAACATGACCCTGGCATCCGATGTGGTGGGCCGCACCCACGCCGCCCGACTGATTCGTGAGCACTCCAGCGATCCGGAACGGGACCTGAAGCGCCTCTGCCAGCTGCTGGTCCAGCTATCCCAGATGGCTTCCGATCTGCTCGAACTGCGCGGCCTGGAGCTCAACCCGCTGCTGTTGAACCGCGACGGCGTGCTGGCAGTGGATTTCGCCATGGACCTGGGTAATCCGGCCCGTTTCGCGATCATGCCCTATCCTGAAGAGCTGCGTGAGTGGACAACGCTCAAGAATGGCATGACGGTGGAGGTCCGCCCCATTCGTGCGGAGGACGCACCGCTGATCACCCATTTCCACAGCCAGCTCTCCGAAGAGAGCATCCGTTTTCGTTACTTTCACAACAAGTCTGACCTCAGCCAGCGTGATCTCTCGATTCTGTCGCATATCAACTATGATCGGCAGATGGCCTTCATTGCCGAACATCGACGAGAGGATGGCAGCAAGGAGATGCTGGGCGTTGTGAGGGTGTGGAACGATCCGGACAATATCCGGACCGAGTTCTCGGTGATCGTCCGTGACGACATGGCCGGGCAGGGGTTGGGAAGCCTGCTGATGAAGAAAATGATCGCCTATTGCAAGAGCGTGGGCACCCTGGAAATGATTGGAAAGATCATGGTCGACAACCACCCCATGCGGGCGCTGATGAAGCACCTGGGCTTCCGTTGCCGCTATAACGTGGAGGAACAGGTGGTGGACGCGGTGCTGCGTCTCAACGAGCCCGAGAACGAGTGGCAGCGCCACCGTCTGGAGAGCTTGCCGGACTGAAGGCGCTGGGGTCCTGGGTTGAGAGGGGCCTGGTGTGTCTCGCTGCTCTCCCGACCCCTCACCGAAGTGCTCAGGGCGCCATGCGGAAGAAGTGCCAGCTACCGTCGCGCAATTCGTAGCGGATACGATCATGCAACCGGCTGGGCTGGCCCTGCCAGAATTCGATCATTTCCGGTATGACCCGGTAGCCTCCCCAATGGACGGGGCGAGGGATCTCCTGACCTTCATAGGCTTGCTCGAAGCGGTGCTGTCGCTCCTCTATCCACGTTCGACCGGGGATGACCACGCTCTGGGTGGCGATCCAGGCACCGAGCTGGCTGGCACGCGGGCGGCTGTTGAAATAGGCGTCCGATTCGTCGTCGCCAACCAGTTCGACGCGCCCCTCGACGCGAAGCTGGCGACCCAGTGACGGCCACCAGAAGGTCAGCGCTGCATAGGGCACGTTGGCCAGCTCGCTGCCCTTGTGGCTGTGATAGTTGGAGTAGAAGACCAAACCTCTTTCGTCATACCCCTTGAGCAGAACGATCCGCGCATGGGGCAGGCCCTGGCTGTCAGCGGTGGCCAGCGTCATGGCATTGCCATCGTCGCCTTCGGCGTCCAGTGCCAGGGTGATCCACTCGTCCAGAAGCACCATGGGATCAGCGGGCACCTTGTTTTCTTCCAGCTGGCCACCCTCATAGTCGCGCCGTATGTCGGCGATCTTTCGTGTCATGGCGTTCTCCTAGAAAATTTTGTACATGGTCGCTTCTGCACGGCCGAAGCACAACACTCGATTCGCAACCCACATCGGTACTCGGCCAAGTGGCTCCCCCAGTGGTGCTGTTCCGCTGGCCAGGATGACGAACAGAAGTGATTGTTCGACCGGTGGCGGACGAATCGGACAGGGAAAGGGAAACCAGCGAGAGCGTACTCCATTCCTGGGTGACGAGGCATCGTGCGGTGTTATCGTTTCGCTATCATTCTATTCTAGGTGAATTTTTGCGGCGACAGGGATATCCATCAGGCGAGTCAACCGCAGAGCGGCAGGGGGTCGATATGCACTATTCGGTATGGGATCTTCCGATCAGGCTGTTTCACTGGGGCTTGGTGGGTGGCGTGGGGCTGGCGTTCTACACCATGAAGCTGGGTGGTGCTCCTTTCCTGTTTCCCGTCCAGGTCCATGCCAAGGCGGGCTATGTCGTGCTGGGGCTGCTTCTGTTCCGCTGGCTCTGGGGCTGATCGGCAGCCCCCACGCTCGATTCCGGAACTTTCTTCATGGCCCGGCGACGATGCTCGCCTATGCTCGTCACCTGCTCAAGGGCACGCCCCCCGTCTACGCCGGGCACAACCCGCTGGGGGGCGCAATGGTACTCATCATGCTGGTGTCGTTGACCTTTCAGGCCACAAGCGGCCTCTTCCTGACCGATGACATCTTCTTTCGTGCGCCGCTGTACGGCCTGTTTGGCCGCGATGTCAGTCGCGAACTGCAGACGCTGCACCATCTCAACGCTGATCTGCTGATGGTGCTTATCGCCGCGCACCTGCTCGCCCTGATCGTCCATCGATTGAAAGGTGAAAGCCTGGTGGTGGCCATGTTCACCGGGCGGAAGCGACTGCCGAAGGAGCCGGAAGATGCGTCTGTGGGGACGGCAGGGCGTGGGCGCCCCAACAGATGGCTTCTGCTGGCCGCCATGGCGCTGGCGGCCGCACCGGTGCTATGGCTTTGGAACGCGTGACAGGCTCAATCTGCCCGATAGTTGTCGTGACAGCCGCGGCAGGTGTTGGCCACGGCGGCCACCTGTTGGCGCATGGCGCCGAAATCATCCCCCTGGGCCAGCTCGGCCAGGGTGGCGGTTTCCTCGATGAGCGTGCGCTGCCTTGATTCGAAGTCGTCCCAGTCGTCGGCGATCGCGGCCAGGGCATCGGTATCGACACCGTGGCCATCGCCGCGCAGCGATCCTTCGATGAAGCCCTCCCAGGGCAGGGAGGCCAGGAAGGCGAGGTTTTCGGCTCGATGGGCAAATTCCTCGGCATCGTAGTCGATATCCCCCTGGGCCATGGCGCCCAGCGGACCAATATTCCATCCGATCACGCCAAGCGCGCTTTGACGATAATGGATGGCATCCTCCACGTCGCTGGCCTGTGCGATGGCGGCGAAAGCCAGGCCCGCTGACAGGGCGCAGGCTGCCAAGGTGCTCTTCAGTGTCAATGTCATCACGATCTTCCTGGGTGCTGGTTTTGTTGTTGCCTCGACGTTGGCGTAAACCTTAATCAAGTTAGCACGCTGTGAGAAAAGTGCATGATGGGATCAAGGCCGGCTGTCCCCCCGCATCTGGCGGCTACGAAAGCGAGCGTAGAACATGCAGCCGGTAAACAGTCCCAGCGCACTGATCGCCTCGAGGCTCCCCAGCAGGCCTTGGCCGGGAAGCGTGGCGACCATGACGCCCTGTGTGAAGTAGAGCAGGCTGACGAAGGCCAGCCAGGCGTGCCCCCGGGGGCGGCGACCAATGATCGATGGCAGGAACAGGACCAGGGGCAGTATCCGAACCAGAATCGGGGTCAGAGGATTGTCGCCGGCCTGCATCGACAGGCCGCTCCAGATCAACAGCACCATCAGCAAGCCGAAGCTGCCCAGCACCAGCTGGCGAGAGCGGTCGGTGAGGCTGTCGAGGCCATGGCGCGCTTCCAGATCCTCCATCCAGCGTCTCATGAGGCTCCCGTAGGCTCTGCATGGCCAAGGCCAGCCGGGCGATACGCTTGCCCTGGGCGCGTACGAGCCGCCGTTCGCTGTCGGCTAGCGGCTGGTCGCTGCGCTGGCCTGCCACATGGCTGGCTCCGTAGGGTGTACCGCCGGCGGTGGTGTCCATCAGCTCGGTCTCGCAGTAGGGTAGGCCGGCGTAAACCATGCCATGGTGCAGCAACGGCAGCAGCATGGAGATCAGTGTCGTTTCCTGGCCGCCGTGCAGGCTAGAGGTGGAGGTGAAGGCCGTGGCCGGCTTGTCGATCAGGGCGCCGTTGAGCCACAGCGTGCTGGTGGTATCGATGAAGTGCTTGAGCGGGGCGGCCATGTTGCCGAAGCGGGTCGGACTGCCCAGCGCCAGAGCAGCGCAGTGGCGCAGGTCGTCGAGGCTGGCATAGACGGCGCCCTCCTCGGGAATCTCGGGGTCGACGGCTTCGCAGGTGGGCGAGACGGCCGGTACGGTTCGCAGGCGCGCCTCGATGCCGGAAGTCGACTCAACGCCCGCGGCGAGCTGCTCGGCCATGGTACGGGTCGCACCGTGGCGAGAATAATAGAGAATCAACACATAGGGTAGAGGGTCGCGCATCTTGGCTCCTGGTGCGTGGAGAGTCTGGGCCCGCGTTCAATCGTCGGCGTGCAGGAGAGCGAGCACATCTTCCGGCGGGCGGCCCAGCACGGCGCGCTTGCCATCGTCCGCGATGGGACGTTCAAGCAGTCGTGGATGTGCCACCAGTGCCTGGATCACCTGCTCCTGATCCTGGAGGTCGATATCCAGGGATGCCCACTCGGGCTCCTGGGTTCTTATCAGCGCCTCGCCGTCCGCATCCAGTCTCGACATCAGGTCACGCAACTCCTCTTCGCCGAGGGGCTGGTCCAGATAGCGACGAATCGTCACCTCGGCACCCTTTTCCTGCAGCAGGGCGAGGGCCTGGCGGGATTTTGAGCAGCGGGGGTTATGGTAGAGCGTGATCGGCATGCGGGCTCCTCGATCCTTGGAAAGTGGCGGCTATTGTAGAAGGGGCGTCGTGCTCACCACAACTAAGGAGGCTGTCGGACTTAACGCTGATCTACTGCGAGATCCGATCAAGTCCGGCAGGCTTCTAGCCGTCGGCTTCGAGAAGCGCCTCGATACTGACGTCTTCGTCGGCCAGCCTGCGGTAGACCCACACCGAACGCCCGTCCGCCAGTTGCTTGGTAACGCGTGCATAACGAATGCCCAGCCGCTCGTAGCGATCCAGCCGCTCCAGCTCATCGGCACTGACCACGATCACCTCGCCTGTCACCTGCTCACCCGGTGCCTCGACCAGGTCCAGCCCCTCGCGGCGGAAGCCCTCCAGTACCGCTGGCTCGGATTCCCCGGCTCGGCCCATCACGATCCAGCGCACCAGCGAAAGGCGCAGGGTGCCATAAACGAAGACCGAGTGTGGCCCTTCATCGACCTCCGGAAGATGGTCGGGGCGATCATAGGTGAAGGGGCTGAGCATGGTGAACCAGAGCCAGGCCGCGATGGCCAGCGGCAGGGCCACCGAGGCGACCAACAGGTATCGCAATCCCTGCATGGGTGTTTCCTCACGCGATATGACGCGGCTTATCCTGCCATGAGAAGACCCCTGCTGTCCGGCTAAAACCCGATTCCCGGCTCTGGTAGGATATGAGGAGCCTGTCGAACTTGACGCTGACGGAGGTGGCCCATGAATCAGTCTGCCCGTGATGACCAGGACTTCCGAGCGATGATGAGTGATGTGCGGCCGCTTCCTGCTGCCTCAAATCGGGCCAATCCAGGACGGCGGAGGCAACATCCCACCGAGGCACAGCTGGCCCGTCGTGAAAGCGCCCAGGCCGAGACCGGCGAGGACAGCTTTCTCTCCGATGATTTCGTCGAGCTGCTGCCGCCCTTCGATCCGGTCGAGTATCGGCGTGTCGGCATCCAGCAGGGCGTGGTGGATCGCCTTCGCCAAGGTGGGTATCCGGCCCAGTCGCGGCTGCTCCTGTTGCGTCGCCCGCTGGGGGAGTGTCGCCGGGTATTGCCGGCCTTCATCCACGAAGCTATGCCCACGACCTGCGCTCGGTGCTGGTCGTGCACGGTCGCGGCCGCGAGATCGACAGCCGGCCTAATGTGCTG
>NZ_AZQX01000345.1:0-8212 GCF_000568385.1 Halomonas sp. BC04 | reverse complement strand
TGCGGGTGGTGGTCAGGGTCGAGGCGCCCTGGCGCGATGCGCGGCCCCCCGACCGCCCTCCCTTGCAGCGCGACATGTATACCGAGTGCGCCTGTCGGCGCCGAGTTCCGAACTGCGACTGGTGGTGCCGGCGTCGGCGCTCCACCAAGGCGAGCTCTATCTAGTCGACGGGCAGGACCGCCTGGTACGTCGCCCGGTCTCGGTGGCTTTCCAGCAGGGGGATCTGGCGGTGATCGAGGCAGGCCTCACCCAGGTGAGCGGGTCGTTGTCGACGACCTGCAGCCGGCTATCGAAGGCATGGCGCTCTCCGTGCGCCGGGACGAGGCCACTGAGGCGCGCCTGGCCGCCCGGGCTTGGGGCGACGCAGTGTCGGGAGAGCAGCCATGATTCGCTGGTTTGCCGCTCACCCTACCGCCGCCAATCTGCTGCTGATACTGCTGCTGGCCGCCGGGCTGTTCGCCGCACCCCACCTCAAGCGTGAAACCTTCCCCGATTATCGTCCGGTGGAAGTGTCGGTAGAGGTGGTTTATCGCGGGGCCAGCGCTGCTGACGTGGAGGACGCCGTGTGTCGGCGCCTGCACGATGCCGTGAAGAGCGTGGAGTTTCTCGATGAGTTCAGCTGTGCGGCCCAGGACAATCTGGCCAGTGCCACGGCAACCATGTCTGCCGGGGGTGATGCCATCCGCTTCCTCAATGAGATTGACACTGAGGTGAGCGCCATCACCGAGCTGCCAGCCCGTGCCGACTCCCCTGTAGTGCTGGAGCTTCACCGCAGCGACCTGGTGGCGGCGGTAGCGGTATCCGGCGACATGCCGACCCGCCAGCTCGAGGATTACGCCCTGCGCCTGGAAGAGCGCATCATGACGCTGCCCGGCGTGGCCAAGGTGGCGATCCACGGCATGTCCCAGCGCCAGTGGCAGGTGGAAGTGCCCCGCGAGGTGCTGGGGCAGCACGGCCTCTCGGCGCAAGAACTGGCGCGGCGGGTGGCCGGCCAGAGTCTCGACCTGCCGCTGGGTACCCTGGAAACCGCCGACCAAGACATCCTGCTGCGTTTTACCGACCAGCGCCGCTCCCCGGCCGAGCTGGCTGAGCTGGTGGTGGCCTCCGACGCCGGGGGCGGTGAGCTGACTTTGGGGGAGCTGGCCACCATCACCGAAACCGGCGAGCGAGCCGAAGAGCAGATCCGCTTCAACGGCGAGCAGGCGCTGGTGCTGGAGGTGAGCAAGGCGTTGCGTGACGATGCCTTGACGGTCAAGGAGCGTCTTGACTCACTGCTCGAGGCGGAGCGTCGGCGTTTCGCTGGCGGCGTCTCGCTGACGCTGACCCAGGATGCGACCAGTATCGTCCGCGACCGCCTGCAGATGCTGGTGAACAACGGCCTGATGGGTCTGGTGCTGGTCGTGCTGGTGATGAGCCTCTTCTTCCGCCCGCGGCTGGCGCTGTGGGCGGTGCTGGGGCTGCCGGCCGCCTTCATGGGGGCCTTTATCGTCATGGCCCTGACCGGGCTGTCGATGAACATGATCACCCTGGTAGCGCTGCTGATGTCCATCGGTATCGTCATGGATGACGCCATCGTGATCACCGACAACATCGCCGCCCACGCCCTGGAGGCCGCCACGCCGCTGGAGGCGGTGGTGGCGGGTACGCGGCAGGTGCTCCCGGGGGTACTCTCCTCCTTTCTCACCACGGTGGCGGTATTCGCCCCGCTCTCCTTTCTGGCCGGCGAGCTGGGAGCGGTGCTGCAGGTGCTGCCGGTGGTGCTGATCGCCGCCTTGGCTGCGAGCCTCGTCGAGGCGTTCTGGATACTGCCCCACCATCTCAAGGGCAGTCTCAAGGGCAGCGTGGGGAGGTTGGCCGACGGTCAGGACTCCCGCTTTCGGGCCGCCTTCGAGAGACGCTTTTCCGGGTTTCGCGAGGCCGTCGGGCGCTTGGCCGATCGGGCGATACGATTTCGCCATGCGGTATTGGGCCTTGTCTTCACGGTGATTCTGGCATCCGCCGGTTTCATGGCCGGGGGGCATGTGGGCAGTGAGGCGATGCCGGATATCGATGGCGATGTACTGGAGGCCCGTATCCTGATGCCGCAGGGCACGTCACTGTCGCGCACCGAGGCGGTGGCCGAGCGGGTCGAGGCGGCGATACGCGAGCTCGATACGCGTTACTCGCCTGAGCAGCCGGGCGGTGCCCCTCTGGTCGAGGCGATTCAGGTGCGCTTCAACCACAACCCCAGCGCCCGGGAAGCCGGTCCCCATGTGGCTACTGTCATCGTCGACCTGCTGACCGCCGAGCGGCGCCGGGTGACCCTGGATGAACTGACCGCTGCCTGGCGGGAGGCCATTGGTGAGATCGAGGGGCTGCAGCGGCTGATCATTCAGGAGCCCGGCTTTGGCCCTGCCGGGGTTCCGGTGGAGGTGCGCCTGGCCGGAGAGAACCTGGAGGCCATGAAGTCGGCAGCGCTGGAGCTTGGCGCTCATCTCGATGGCTATGCGGCCGTTTACAACGTCATCGATGACCTGCGCCTGGGCAAGCCCCAACTGACCTTCTCGATGGCCGAGGGTGCCCATGGCCTGGGCCTGACCGCCAATGAAGTGGCCGGCCAGCTGCGCGCGGCGCTGCTGGGTGAGATCGCCGACACCCAGCGCATCGGCGATCAGGAGATCGAGGTGCTGATTCGCCTGGCCGAAGCGGACAGGACTTCTCTAGACGACCTGGCCGACATGACCATCGCCTTGCCGGACGGTCGCCGGGTGCCCCTGGAGGTCGTTGCCAACGCCCAGGAGCGGCGCGACTGGGCGCGTATCACCCGCATCGATGGGCAGCGTACCGTCACCGTGGAGGCCAACGTGGATGCGCGGCAGGCCAGCGGCCAGGCCATCGTCGAAGATATCGTCGGCAGCGGTTGGCTGAACGAATTCCGCGAGCGTCATCCCGAGGTGGAGCTCACCTTTGAGGGGCAAGTGGCCAGCTCCGCCGAGACCGGCGGCTCCATCGGCCGCGGCCTGCTGATCGGCCTGGTGGGCATCTTCGTGATCCTCTCCTTCCAGTTCCGCAGCTATGTCGAACCGCTGATCGTGATGCTCGCAATTCCATTGGCCTTCATCGGTGCGATCTGGGGACATGTGCTGATGGGCTATTACCTCTCCATGCCGTCATTGATCGGTGCGGCATCGCTGGCCGGCATTGTGGTCAACAACGCCATCCTGCTGATCCACTTCATCAAGACCCATCGCGAGCGCGGGCTGGATGCCGTAGCAGCCGCCGGCCAAGCCAGTCGCGACAGGCTGCGCGCCATCCTGATCTCGTCCACCACCACCATCGCCGGCCTGCTGCCGCTGCTGGCCGAGACCAGCACCCAGGCGGCGGCCATCAAGCCGCTGGTAATTTCGGTGGTATTCGGACTGCTAAGCGCCACCGTGCTGGTGTTACTAGTGATCCCGGCGCTCTACGTGCTGTTCGACGACTGGGGGTGGGTTCAGGCGACCGAGCCATCAGCAGGATAGCTGGCACGGGAAACCCGCTAATACTTGCTCATCACAACAGGAAATAACCATGATCTTATGCAAATACAGTACCAGGACCGTTCTGCTGCTTGCCCTAACTGCCCTGCCTACTTGGCTCATGGCGGAGGAAAATAACGTTCAAGAAACATCGAAGGAGAGTAATGGTACTAGCGAGGAGCTGGTGCTTCGCTCCATCATGCGCGAACTCGACGAAAACATGCGCGAGGTTGTCGGAGCCATTTCCCGGGAAGGCTGGGGTCAGGTAGCGGAAATCGCGCCTCTAATCGCGGACCATCCCGAACCACCGTTCACCGAAAAGACACGCATTTTGCGCTTTCTTGGGGCCGACTCTGCCCGTTTCGTGGGACATGACAGGCAGGTGAATGAAGTCGCGATGGAAATGGGCGAAAAGGCGCGTCAGGAAGATGGCGAAGCAGTAATTGAAGCGTTTTCTCGGATGCAGAAGCACTGTCTAGCCTGCCATCAGGAGTTTAAGGAAGGGTTCAGGGCACATTTTTACGCCGAATAAAGGAACCCTCGGCCCAACAACAGGAAGCTGAAGCCCACGCTTCAGAAGCGTGACTTTGCTCGACTCGAGATCAACTGAAGCCGGAGCTCCTGACGGGCCTATATCGGCGTAGACGCAGTTATCGGAATGACTCGCAGTCTTGCAGCCATATCGGCAAAGTAACCATGACAGGCACTCTGGTCCGCGATGACAACAAATCAGCAGTTTCTTACAACTTCCTGGGCTGTTGTCTTTCTATGAACAATGCTTCTAGCTGACAGGAAGGCATCGGTTTTCCATAGTAGTAGCCTTGCACCACATGGCAACCTTCCTGGCGGAGCCATTCGACCTGTGCAGCCTGTTCGACACCTTCAGTGATGACCTTGATATCGAGCCTACGCGCCAGGGTGATCACCGAAGAGACGATGGCCTGATCGGCAGGGTGAGTGACAATGTCGGCAATGAACGATTTGTCGATTTTCAGTGTATCGAGAGGTAGGTCGCGCAGGTAGCGTAGGCTGGAGTAGCCAGTTCCGAAATCGTCCATGGCCAGGCGCACACCGAGAGTTTGCAGCCCCTCCAGCATCGGCCGGACATGCTCGATCTGCTCCATCATGACGGTTTCCGTGATTTCTATCTGCAGGTGGGCGGGGTCCAGGCCATAGCGTGTCAGCGCGTCGCGGATCAGCACCGTGGTACGGGCGGGATCGCACTCTTTGACTGATAGGTTGATCGAGACTGGAAGGTTGAAACCCTGCTGCTGCCAGGCTGCCGCCTGGGCGATGGCGTGGTCAATCACCCACTCGCCGATCGGCAGGATCAGCCTGATTCCTCTGCCTGAGGAATGAACGCGTCTGGGAGGATCATGCCGCGCTGGGGGTGATGCCATCGAATCAGGGCTTCGGCGCCAACGATGGCACCGTTTCGCGTATCGATGATCGGCTGGTAGTGCAGCGTGAACTGCTCTTGTTCCAGGGCCTGGCGCAGATCATTCTCGATGGAGAGCTTCGCTGAGGCGTGCTGTGACATCGCCGATGAGAATAGAGAGACTTGATGGCGGCCGGCGGCCTTGGACTGGTACATGGCGGCATCGGCGTGCTTGAGAAGAGTCTGGCTATCCTTCCCATGTTCGGGGAACAGGCTGATGCCAATGCTGGTGGAAATGAAGAGGGAATGGCCCTGCACGTTGAATGGCGATTCCAATACGTCGATGAGCTTTTGGGCTACCTTGCCTGCGTCACCGGCTCCTTGAACTCCGTCCAACAGGATTACGAATTCATCACCGCCGAAGCGTGCGATGGTGTCATTGCCGCGTAGACAGCGCTTGAGGCGCTTAGCCACCTGGCGAAGCAACTCATCCCCAATGCCATGTCCCAGGCTGTCGTTAATAACCTTGAAGCGGTCGAGGTCCAGAAACAGAACCCCCAGGGAGGTCTGTGAGGCCGTGTCGGTGAGCTGTGTCAGCTTCTGATGCAGTTGGTAACGATTGGCCAGGCCGGTCAAGGGGTCATGGGTCGCCTGGTGAAGAAGATGGCGCTCGGCGCGCTTACGCTCGGTAATATCGTGGAGAATGCCGATATAGTGCGTGCTGGTGCCCGCGTGATTTTCAACCGGGGAGACGAACAGCTCGACCCAGCGTGTCTCCCCCTCGCTGGGTGTGAACGAGAGCACCGTGTAGCCTTCGCAACGGGACCCCACCGCCTGTTGAATATGTTGCATGCAGCTCGAATTCCAGGCGCCATCGTGCTGGCACAAGCAGGGGATTGTGTCGCTCGAGCTATGCTGCAGACCGGTCAGCCGCCTGAACGCAGCATTGGCGTAGATGATTG
The DNA here is from genome assembly GCF_000568385.1 of Halomonas sp. BC04. NCBI lineage: Bacteria > Pseudomonadati > Pseudomonadota > Gammaproteobacteria > Oceanospirillales > Halomonadaceae > Halomonas > Halomonas sp. BC04. The sequence goes on along the minus strand of NZ_AZQX01000345.1, from coordinate 2,375 downwards.
GAAAGCCGCTCTTCTGGATATCTACGATGAAGATCCCGTTGGTGCTGGAATCCATCGCCCGCTCGCGCAGCTTGCTGCGTGCCTCGGCTTTCGCCTGTGCCTGTTTCTCAGCATATATATAGCTGTCAATTGCGAGGCAGATGTCGAAGGTGATGATCTTGAAGAGGGAGTCGATAGTCTGCGCAGGCGACTCGTCACGCCTTTCGCACTCGTCGAGAAGCGTCGGCAGCAGGCTGGCAATGTACTTGCGGTACGCACCGATGTACCACTTGGCTCCAGGCCGATGCGCTGATGGACCAGGCCGACGTTGACACGGTTTTGCACGTACTGCCAGTCCGGCGCGTCAGCGAGTAGCCGCTGGAAATACTGCCCATGGGCGCTGCGCAGTCGCTTGAGCACTTCGGGATCGGTGAGCAGCGAGCGGGTATCAGCGAAGCTCAGCAGGTGTTCGTAGAAGCCGTCCGCCTGATCGTCCCATGCCGCCTTCAATGGGGTTTGCAATTGTGCGAGCCGTTTCCGATCCGCCGTACCGATTTCGAGAAAGGCCCGGCGCTCGGCTATCTCTGAGTGGTCGATACCCATGGCGTGGGCGAGGGATTCGATCTGCAGGTGCTGGTTCATGAGTCAGTGGCCAGGGCTGGTATTGCCCGTGTCGTCGTTCTGGTAGCGTCGATGCCGGCGAGAGAGGCACTGCGCTGTGTGTCGGGCCGATACTTGCGCATGATGTACCGCAGCCGTTTCATGACATCCAAGTTGGCGGCCTCCATCCTGGCCAGCGCTTGCATTGCATCGTCGATGTGACCGGCGTGGAAATTGGCGACGGCTTCGATGGCCTGCTGATGAACTTCCCGATGTGGCTGCTCAAGGGCACGGAAATCGTCATCATCGCGGAACTGGGCACTGCCGGTTCCTGCATAGTACCAGCGGCCCAGGGCGCATTGGGTTTCATCCGGCAGATCCGCAACGGTCTTCTGCGACAAGCCCATGAAGATGCGATACACCTCCAGCTTGATCTCCAGCTCTTCCAGGTTTGCCAGCTCGACCTCGCTGAGCATGGCTGAGAACGAGAGCGTCTGGCTGCTCTCGCGGGTTAAGGTCAGCAGCTGCTCAGTGCGCTGCATGACCTGGCTGGCTTCCGTGCTCAGGCGCTCGGCCTTGCGCGCGTTATCGTCCATCATGCCATCGACATTGTCCGCCTGGCTGAGGATGTTGCCGTTCAGCTCGCCGATCTCGACGGTAGCACTACTGGTACGTGAGGCAAGGTTGCGTACTTCGGTGGCAACTACGGCAAACCCGCGCCCGGAGTCACCGGCTCGGGCCGCTTCGATGCTTGCGTTGAAGGCCAGCAGAGTCGTCTGCATGGAGATTTCTTCGATAACGCTCACAAAGCTGCCGATGTTGCCAGCATCGCCACGCAGTGAGGTGACCTGATCGGCGGCCTGGCTGATGCGCTGGTTAAGGGTGCGAAGTTCGCTGACCATGGCATTCAGCGCCTCTTGGCTTCGAAGCGATTCGCTGGCGGTGAAGTCGGTAACGGTCTGGCTACTGATGAGAAGGTCGGAGAGTTCTGTAAAAGATTCGCGCAGGGCGACCACCGAGTCGCCGAAGCCGGTAAGATTTTGAAACAGATGTTGATGGACTCGCTGTTCACCTTCCAGTTTGAGGATACGCGCCTGAAGCCGGTCACGCTCGGTGATAATGGCGGTAATATCCTGAACTGGATTAGACGCTGAGTTTGTAGTCTTACGTTTCCATAATTGCATGAATGCTCCAATCGTACGTTATGTAGTCGACGTAGACCGCAGTGGGGTGGCCACGACGATCTTTCTTCTTTTTGAGGCCTCCTCGCAAAGATGAGTTAAGTTCTCATTCTCATCATGCAATGGCTATGCCATGAATTTTCTACTTTAAAATCAAGACTTTGAAAGTATTGTGGTTTTTTATACCCATGTCGGATAGGGTGATAATTACCTTTTAGGGTAAAAATGACCACGATCAGGTTTATCAATTTATGTGACGGGATTGCCCATAATCTAAGTAGATTTTTACCTTCCCTTGCGCTGCTAAAGCCTATAATGTTCGTTTATTTTCCCCGGCAAGCCCATCAGCTTGGATGTATAAAGCGTACGCAAACTATTCTTCTTGCAGCAGTAATTCATGTAATTTCTTTTCGCTAATTATTTCTATTGTATGCGAAAATACTTGTATGGCGCCGCACTCACGAAGCACTAGAAGTTTTCGAGACAAGGTCTCCGGTGACATGGCTAACTGATCAGCCAGCCAGCGCTTGGAAAAGGTAAGCACAAAAGCCCATTGTCTTCCCTTATGATTTATAGGACGTTGGCGAAAGATATAGCTAATGAGGCGTGCCATGG
>NZ_AZQX01000344.1:0-8002 GCF_000568385.1 Halomonas sp. BC04 | reverse complement strand
GTGGCGCCGGCCTTGCCGATGGCCAGGGTGCCCACGGCGATGCCGCCCGGCATCTGTGCGATGGAGAGCAGCGAGTCGAGGCCCTTGAGCGCCTTGGATTCCACCGGTACGCCGAGTACCGGCAGCGCCGTCTGGGATGCCACCATGCCCGGCAGGTGTGCGGCACCACCAGCACCGGCGACGATCACCTGCAGACCACGCTCGGCGGCGCTCTTGGCGTAGTCGAACAGCAGGTCCGGGGTGCGGTGGGCAGAAACCACGCGGGTCTCATACGGCACACCCAGGCGTTCGAGCATCGCCACGGCGTGCTCCATGACCGGCCAGTCGGACTTCGACCCCATGATCACGCCTACGCGTGGCTGCTCGTTGGAGGACTGCATGTGCGGCTCCCGGAATAAGGTGCAGGTAAGCGAAGGGCAGGTATTCTAACGGCGCCCGCAGGCGCCGTCATCTTGACCATTCGAACAATACCCGTCGTTCCTCAACCACTGCGGACGCCGGCGGCAGCCTCCTCCCGCCGATGGGCGATCCAGTTGCCGCCGATGGCCAGGGCCATGACCACTACACCCGCGATCTCCGCGGTCAGGTCGGGATAGAATACCGCCACGATGGCCGGCACGATGGCCAGGCGCGACAACCACGACATGCGGGTGAAGAGATACCCTTCCAGTGCGGCGGCAAAGGCACCGAGCGCCAGGATCGCGATCACCCCGTTCCAGATCACCACCGGCACCGGGCCGCCGACGATGATCTCCGGATTGAAGACCATGAACATCGGGATCAGGTAGAGCCCCTTGGCGAACTTCCAGGCCTGGAAGCCGGTTTCCATCGGCTTGCTGCCGGCAATCGCTGCCCCGGCGAAACCGGCCAGCGCTATCGGTGGCGTGACATTGGAGTCCTGGGAGTACCAGAACACCACCAGGTGGGCGATCAGCAGCGGAATACCGAACTCGGCGGTCAACGCCGGACCCACCAGCACGATCAGCACGATATAGCTGGCGGTGACCGGCAGCCCCATGCCCAGTACCAGGCTGGCCAGCAGCACCATCAGTAGCGCCAGCACGATATTGCCGCCGGAGAACGCCATCATCATGGCCGAGAACTTCAGCCCCAGGCCGGTGAGCCCCACGATCCCGACGATGATGCCCGCCACCGCACAGGCCATGGAAACCGCCACGGCATTGCGTGCACCCAACTCCAGCCCTTCGATCAACTTGACGAAGCCGGCCCATAGCATGAACCCGGTACTCGCCAGAGTGACCCTCTGACCCTGCTGCGGAGCGACGAAGAAAAACCACACCGCGTAGCGCAGCACGGCCACGACCACCATGGTGATCACGGCGTAGAAGCCGACCCGCATCGGCGACATGTTCATCACCAGCAGATAGACCAGTACGCCAAGCGGTAGCAGGAAGTGCCAGCCGTCGCGCATGACCTGGCGCATCTGCGGCAGCTCGGAGCGCGGCATGCCCTGCATACCCTGCTTCAAGGCAATGATATGCACGAAGAGATAGACAGTGGCGAAATACATGATGGCCGGCAGGACGCTGACCTTGACCACCTCCAGGTAGGGAACCCCGGTGTACTCGGCGATGAGGAACGCACCGGCCCCCATCAGCGGCGGCATGATCTGGCCGCCGGTGGAGGCGGCCGCCTCGATGCCGCCAGCCTGGTGCGGCTTGTAGCCAGGCGCTTCATCAAGGGGATGGTGAAGGCCCCGGTGGTCACCACATTGGCGATGGCGCTGCCCGAGATCGACCCCATGCCGGCGGAGGCGATGACTGCCGCCTTGGCCGGACCACCGCGCTGACGACCGGTGGCGGCATAGGCCATGTCGATGAAGAACTTGCCCGCCCCGGTGCTTTCCAGGAAGGCGCCAAACAGCACGAAGACGAAGATGAAGGTCGCCGCCACCCCCAGCGGCAGGCCGAAGATGCCCTCCTGGCCCAGGTAGAGCTGGCCGACCACCCGGTCGATGTTGTAACCACGGTGTTCAAGAATGCCCGGCAGGAACTGGCCCAACCAGGGCAACTCGCCGCGAGGGCCAGCGAAGGCGTAGAGAATGGCAACGAGGCCGATGATGGTCATGCCCAGCCCCACCGCCCGGCGGCTCGCCTCCAGCACTGTCACCGTGGCGATGCAGCCAACCAGGATATCGGTCTGGCTCCAGAAACCGGCACGGGAAATGATCTCATCGAGAAAGAGCACCAGATAGCCCCCGGTGAGCAAGGCCCCGCCCAGGAAAAGGATATCGATGGCCCAGCCCAGCACACCGCGCTTGCGCCTGGGACCAAACACCGGAAAGATCAAAAAGGCCAGCAGCATGATCAGCATCAGGTGGATGGTGCGCTGGTAGAACAGCCCCAACGGCTGGATGCCGGCGGAGTAGAGCTGAAACAGGGAGAGCGCCACGGCCACCAGCGTGATCAGCCAGAGTATCGGCCGGGCCTGAATGGCATTGCCACCGGGTGCGGTGACGGGAGGATTGCTGGAGTCGCTCATGCACGCCTCAATAGGGAATGGTTGTTGGGGAATGCAGGTGAATGATCACCCGTTCGCCGGCGGCCTTGTCACTGATGCTCAACCGACGCTCCTCATACAGCAGACGATGGTCCACCTGCGGGGATCCGACCCGAAGGCGGTAACGGTTCCCGGGTACCGGTTCGTCGATCTCTTCGATCCAATAGCCGCCCTGGCCATCCGACACCTGGCGCCCCCTTCCTGGGACATGGCCCAGTCCCGCCGCAAAGTCGGGCTGATGACTACGCTCGAGTACCATCTGCCCTGCGAGGTGACGATAACAATCTTGCACGCGAATGCCGGTCACGGAGTGATTCCACTCCAGGCACCAGCGCTCCCCCTCCGGCATGGGTAGCGTCAGGATGAGGCGATCGTCCTCGCCCCGCACCTCGAGACGTGCCAGCTCGTCGGCAACGGCCGGGACCGCTGTCGATACGATCGCCAGCGCCAGGCCGAGAACCAAGGTACGGAAAGTCGCCGGCCCGAGGGCACGGCGACTTTCGTGGGTCATCGAGGCACGCATTCTCAGTGCCCGACAGGAAGGGTCATTCCGCCCGTTGGTGGTCTGCCACCTCGGCACCGACTTCCTCGTAGTAGCGCAGCGCACCCGGGTGGAAAGCAATCGGCGTGGAGTTGACACTGAACTCGACGGTGGTGTCGTTGGCCGCCGGATGGACGGCGATCAGCTCATCGGTGTGCTCGAACAGTATCCTGGTGATCTGATAGGCCATCTCCTCATCCAGCTCGGTGCTCACCGCCAGAACGTTGGGGATGCTGATGGTCTGAACAGCCTCTTCCATGCCCTCGTAGAGACCAGCGCGAAGCTCGTAGGCGGCAAAAGTCGCTCGGCATCACGCGCATTCTCGATCTCCTCGTCGGAGAAACCGACCAGGCGAATGTCGCGAGTGGTCGCCAGGTTGAGAATCGAGCTGGTGGGCGGACCCACGCTCCAGAAGCCGGCATCGATGTCGCCATCGCGAATGGCATCGGCGGTTTCATTGAAGTTCAGCCGCTGGGGCGTGAAATCGTCATAGCTGATGCCGTTGGCTTCCAGCAGGGCGCGAGCGTTGAGCTCGGTACCGCTGCCCGGGGCACCGACGGAGACCCGCTTGCCAACCAGGTCGGAAAGGGTATGCACGTCGGAATCGGCCAGCGTGACCAGCTGTACCGCGTTGGGGTAGATCGAAGCCAGGGCGCGAATATTTTCGAGCTGACGACCCTCGAAGTCCCCGGTACCGCTATAGGCCTGGAAGACGGTGTCGGCCAGGGCCAGGGCAACATCGGAATCGCCTCGCCATACCAGCCCCATGTTCTCCACGGAAGCGCCCGTCACCTCGGCCACGGCGCTGGCGCCCTCGATATGGTTGTTGATCAGCTCTGCCAAGCCGCCACCGTAGGGATAGTAGGTACCGCCGGTACCACCGGTGGCGATCGAGAGCTGCTGGGCTACTGCCATGGGTGCAGTGACCAGCAGCGAGGCTGCCACTGCATACTTGAGAACTCGCATGGAATTCCTCCATCCTGAAACCGGATTGTTCGTGTTGTAGAAATCGATCTGGCGCACCGGGGGGAACCCGGCCACAACAAGAAACTAGCATGCCCCTTGGCTGGGGCGCTAATCGACAGTTTCTACGTTATTGTAAATTTTCTGCAATTCCACCATGGTCGGTTCAGCCCGGCAAGTCATCGGGTCTTGCACTGAGCAGCATGCGTCCGAAGCTCAGCGCATAGAGCCAGAACACCAGAAGCCAGCGGGGCATAGACCGCGGATACCGAGACCACCTCACCGACCAGCCCGAGGGCGGAGAGCTGCTGGCTCCCGGTCGCGGTGCCATCGCCACGCTGCGCGGGCGTTTCTGACCCGCGTCGGCCGCTGTCCGCCCGTCGGGCAGCGGCCGACGCGTCATCGCCAAAAAGGGGGCGATCGATACTGGCAAAAACCGAAAAAAGCCCCCATGATGTAGCTGTCGCAATCGCCCATTGGAGCATCATGAGTACGGCATATCGCACGACAGGCGCGGACCTTCTCGACCCTCCGCGAAGTTGCCCTGACCTCGACGTCAGGGATCTGGAAAAACGCACACGCCTCATGCGCATCGTGACTCGCTGATCGCCGTATCCGACCTGGGTTGCCGCGAGATCGCTCGCCGAGCCGGGTTGCCGGCACAGAAGATCAGTGACCTGCTGGCCGGTCGCCTGGAACACCTTTCACTGGATGAGCTGCGGCTTCTCTATCGCACCATCAACCCGGAAGGCGTCCCGCACTAGCCCTGCCCCGAATATATCCGCAGCGCCCGGTCACCTCGACCGGGCGCTGTCGTCTATGCCCATACAATGGATACGGATGCGCGGCGGATGAACCAGCGGTTCAGCCAATCACCGGCAGTCAATCATTCGCCAGGTAGTGAACGCTGAACAGTCCCTCGGCATCGCTCCAGACCGCATCCGGCCGATAGCCGGCGCGCCGGGCCAATGCCTGGAACCCTTCGCGGCTGTACTTGCAGGAATTCTCGGTATGCAGCGTCTCGCCCGGCGCGAACGCGAAGCGGTGCTGATCGACAACCAGCGCCTGCCGGCACTCGCTGACCAGGTGCATCTCGATGCGCGAAGCCGCCTCGTTGAAGAAGGCCCGGTGCCGGAAGTTGTCGGGTTCAACCATCGCACCCAGCTCCCGGCGCATGCGTTCCAGCAGGTTGAGATTGAAGGCCGCCGTGACCCCGGCGGCATCGTTGTAGGCCGCCTCGAGGATCTCGCTAGCCTTGACCAGGTCGACGCCGATCAGCACCCCGCTGCCCGGGGGCAGGGCGTGGCGAAGTCGGGCAAGAAAGGCCTCGGCCTCGGCCGGCGTGAAATTGCCGATACTCGAGCCGGGAAAGAAAGCCACGACTCGACGCCCCTCGACTCCCGGCGGCAAGCGCAGGCGTTCGGAAAAATCCGCCCAGGCGGCGTGCACCTCGAGCCAGGGGTAGTCGGCCGCCAGTCGGCGGGTGCTCTGGAGCAGGAAGTCGCGGGAGATATCCACCCCCAGGTAGCGACTCGGCCGCATGGCCTCGAGCAGCAGTCGCACCTTATGGCTGGCGCCGCTGCCCAGCTCGACCAGCAGCGACTCCGGCCCGACCAGCGCCGCGATCTCCTCGGCGGCGGCGGCCAGAATGCCCTCCTCCGTGCGGGTCAGGTAATACTCGGGTTGGTGACAGATCGACTCGAACAGCAGGGAGCCCCGCTCATCGTAGAAATACTTGGGCGACAGGGACTTTGGGGAGCGGCCAAGCCCGGCGATCACGTCGTCGCGAAACGAGGGCGCCGTCTCGTCGGCATGCTGGTTGTGAAAACGCACGGCAGTGGACATCACAAACCTCGCTGACAACAGGATGATGCCAGGACATCCAACGGGGTCTTGGCGTACCCTCGCTGGTATCCGGCTAGACTAGGAGCCGGCTAAGCCCGACAGGCTCCTACCCGCAATGCGAACGTCTCCTTAATCTAGAGTGAGTCCCACGATGCAGCAACCGCAGCAGCCAGTGCTAAGGGATATCGTCCTGGTCGGCGGTGGGCACACCCATGTGGGAGTGCTGAAGCGCTTCGCCATGAAACCCGAGCCCGGCGTCAGGCTCACCATGGTCTGCCGCGACACCCATACCCCCTACTCGGGCATGCTGCCGGGCTATGTCGCCGGCCACTACGCCTACGACGACGTGCATATCGACCTGCGCCGGCTGGCGGAGTACGCCGGGGCACGCTTCTTCAGCGACGAGGTCATCGGCATCGACCAGGCAACGCAGACCGTCCTCTGTCGCTCACGCCCTCCGGTGCCCTACGACTGGATGTCGATCAATATCGGCTCGACCCCCAGCGTGAATGCGGTCAGCGGCGCCGGCGAGCATGCCGTACCGGTCAAGCCGATCCACCAGTTCAATGATCGCTGGCAGGCGCTGCTCGAACGCATCAAACACCACCCCGGCCAGACCCGTGTCGCGGTAGTCGCGCCGGCGCCGGTGGCGTCGAGCTGCTGCTGGCCATGCAGTACCGGCTCAGAAATGAACTGGCCGCCCTGGCCCGGGACCCCAGCGAACTGAGTTTTTCTCTCTTCACCCGTGGCGCGCAGATCCTGCCGACCCACAATCCCCGGGTGCGCAGCCACTTCCAGGCCACCCTGAAGCACCGGGGCGTCGAGGTCCACACCGCCACCGACGTGGTCGGCGTCGAAGCGGGCCGGCTGCAGACCGCCGACGGCACCTGGCACGACGCCGACGAGATCGTCTGGGTCACCATGCCGGGGGCGCCGCCTGGCTACGCGATACCCACCTGGCACTCGACGACGACGGCTTCATCCAGGTCAGCGACACCCTGCAGTCGCTATCCGACCCCAGGATCTTCGCCGCCGGCGATATCGCCAGCCAGGTCAATCATCCCCGGGAGAAGGCCGGTGTCTTCGCTGTCCGCCAGGGGCGCCCGCTGGCCGACAACCTGCGCGCCGCCGTGACCGGCCGCCCCCTTTCGCCCTACCGTCCCCAGACGAAGTGGCTGGCGCTGATCAGCACCGGCGACCGTCACGCCGTGGCCTCCCGCGGCGGGCTCTTCCTCGCCGGCGACTGGGTGTGGCGCTGGAAGGACGGCATCGACCGGCGCTTCATGGCCAAATTCAACGACCTGCCGCCGATGGAGGAGGATGCCATGAGGCGCCCCGCGCCAGCCGGGTGGCACTGAATGAGGAAGAGAGCGCCCAGGCGATCTCGGCCCTCGCCATGCGCTGCGGTGGCTGCGGCGCCAAGGTGGGGGCCACGGTGCTCTCCCGGGCCCTCGCGACCCTGCAGCCGGTGGAGCGGAGCGAAGTACTGGTGGGCCTGCATGCCCCGGACGATGCCGCCGTGGTGCGAATACCCACGGGCAAGGATGCGGTGCATACCATCGACTTCTTCCGCGCCTTCATCGACGACCCCTATGTCTTCGGCAAGGTCGCGGCCAACCACGCCCTGGGCGACATCTTCGCCATGGGTGCCGAGGCCCAGACCGCCACCGCCGTGGCCACGGTGCCCCAGGGCCTCGAGGCCAAGGTCGAGGACACCGTCTACCAGATGATGCGTGGCGCCGTCGAGGTGCTCAACGAGGCCGGCTGTGCCCTGGTCGGCGGTCACACCGGCGAAGGCAGCGAACTGGCCCTGGGGTTTGCCGTCAATGGCCTGATCGACGCCGGCGGCGCGAGCGCCCTGACGAAAGGCGGCCTGCACCCCGGCCAGGTGCTGATCCTGACCAAGCCCATCGGCACCGGCACCCTGTTTGCCGCCCATGCCCGGCTCGGCGCCCGKGGSCGCTGGATCGATGCCGCCCTGGCRAGCATGTGCCAGTCCAACCGCCAGGGCGCGAGCTGCCTGCGCGAGCACGGCGCGACCGCCTGCACCGACCTCACCGGCTTCGGCCTGCTGGGGCATCTGGTCGAGATGACGCGCCCCTCGGAGGTGGATGCCGAAATCGACCTGACAGC
>NZ_AZQX01000343.1:0-12395 GCF_000568385.1 Halomonas sp. BC04 | reverse complement strand
CAGTTCTTCCAGGGCCAGCCGCCGGCTGGCGGGATGCAGGCCGCTGGCCAGCTGGTCGGGGTCGGCATCCGGTGGTGGCTGATGCAGCACCTTCAGGCAGTGGTGCAGCTCGGGCAGGCCGAAGCGCTGGCGCAGGGATTCGGGCAGCCAGTCGGGCAGCGCCTCGGGATCGGCATCGAGGAGTGCCAGTGCCTGTTCGATCAGCGCCCGCAGCCGAGTCTGGTGCAGCCCTTCGGTGGTGGGGTAGATCGGCGTCAGGTGATCCTCCACCGGCGGAGTGTCGTCGCTCAGCAGCCGGTACTCGGGATGGTAGATTTCGAGCCCGGTGGCGCCGGCCCGGGCCTCCCCGAAGCCGCGAATCCTCGCACCCGGACGGAACTGCTGCTGCTGGGCCGGTGAGAAATGGAAGAAGCGCAGGCTGAGGATGCCCGATCCGTCGCGCAGCCGCACCAGCAGGCTGCGGCGCCGGCCGCGCACCACCTCGCTGGCCATGACCTCTCCTTCCACTACGGCCTCGTGCCCGGCACGCAGGGTGCCGATGGGCGTGATGCGGGTGCGGTCCTGGTAGCGCAGTGGCAGGTGGAAGAGCAGGTCGGCCACGCAGGCCACGCGCAGCCGTGCCAGCTTCAGCACCAGTGCTTCCCCGACGCCCTTGAGCGAGCTGACCGGTGCGTCAAGCGCCTTGGTGTCAGCGTTCATGCCGGCTCGGGGAGTGCTTCATGACACTGTGTAATGGCATTGGTGACCGCGTCGATGGCGCGGGGCCGCGGGAAGCTGGCCCGCCAGGCGATGGCCACGGTGCGCGAGGGTGCCGGGGGAGTGAACGGGCGGCTGGTGAGCAGGCCGGTCTCGTAATGGACGGTACCGATGGCCGAGCGGGGCAGTACCGTGATGCCGAGCTTAGAGGCCACCATGTGGCGGATGGTCTCCAGGGAACCGCCTTCCGCCGTCAGGGTGTTGTGGGGGCTGTTGAGCTTGTGGCTGATGGCCGGACACGCCTCGAGTATCTGGTCACGGAAGCAGTGACCCTCACCGAGCAGAAGCAGGCGCTCGGTGAGGAGATCCTCCTTGTTGATGTGATCGCGGGCTGCCCAGGCATGGTCGGCCGGGATCAGTACCTCGAACTCCTCGTCGTAGAGCGGCTTGGTGACGACATCGGTCTCGTTGAACGGCAGTGCGATGATGATGGCGTCGAGCTCGCCGCTCCTTAGCTTGTGGCGCAGGCTGGCGGTGAAGCCTTCCTCGATATAGAGCGACATCTGCGGTGCGCTGCGTGCCAGTGCCGGCACCAGATGCGGGAACAGGTAGGGGCCGATGGTGTAGATGGCGCCGATGCGCAGGGGACTCGCCAGCTGGTCCTTGCCGGCATTGGCCAGCTCCTTGATCACGCTGCTCTGCTCCAGTACACGCTGGGCCTGCTCGACGATCTTCTCGCCCATGGGGGTCACCTGGACGGTGGACTTGGAACGCTCGAAGAGTGCAACCCCAAGCTCCTCCTCGAGTTTCTTGACCGCCACCGACAGTGTCGGCTGGGAGACGAAGCAGCGTTCAGCGGCGCGGCCGAAGTGGCGCTCCTGGGCCAAGGTTACGATATAGCGAAGTTCTGTTAGAGTCATGGTTGGTGCCCTTCGGGCATCCTCTCGGACGATAGATGCATGGATTTCAATAGGGACTTTTTATCAGGGGGCGAGAGAAAGGTGAAGAAAACGACATTGATTCTAGGTTGTGGTGACATCGGCATGGTGCTGGGCGGCGAGCTGATCGAGGCCGGCCACCGGGTCATAGGGGCTCGACGCGGCATAGCGGCGCTGGAGGGCAGCGGCATCGAGCCCCTGGCGCTGGACCTCAGCGACGAAGCCGCCCTGGCCAAGCTGCCCGATGCCGACTTCGTGGTCTATGTGCTCAGCGCCGACCGCTTCGAGGAGGCCGCTTACCGTGCCGCCTATCTCGATGGCCTCCAGGCGGTGCTGCGCACCTACGAAGGGCGCGATAGCGCGCCACAGCGAATTCTGTTCGTCTCCTCCACCAGCGTCTACAGCCAGAAGGAAGGGGAGCTGGTGAATGAAGAGAGCCCTGCTGAGGCGCCCGGTTTCTCCGGCGTGCTGATGCGGGAAGCGGAACAGGCTCTCCATGATAGCCTGATACCCGGCACGGCGGTGCGCTTTTCCGGCATCTATGGCCCGGGCCGTGACCGCCTGATCCGCCAGGTCCTGGAAGGCCGCATTGCGCCGGCGACCCCCCCCATGTACTCCAATCGCATCCACCGCGACGACTGCGCCGGCGTGCTGAAGCATCTGATCGCGCTCAGCGAGGCGGGGAAGCCGCTGGAGGACCTCTACCTGGCCAGCGACTGTGCTCCGGATCCCCTCTATGAGGTGATGGCCTGGATGGCGGGGCGACTCAAGGTGGAGTCCACGGAAGTGATCCAGGCACCGCTACGCAAGCGTGCCAGCAAGCGCTGCGACAACACCCGCTTGCTGGAGACAGGCTACAGCTTCCGCTACCCCACCTATCGTGACGGCTACACCCAGGTGATGAAAGAGGGCGGCTTCCTGCCCGAGCCGGTCTAGTTGCCTCTGTAAGAAGTCGTACCCGCTATCAAAGTGCCCAGCGATAGCCCAGGGTCAATAGCTCGAAGCCGTTGTTGGGTCGCTTGATGCCGCCGTTTGAGTAGTGGGTCAGGCTCAGTGTCAGCTCTCCTTTGCCCAGCGGCAGGCCTGCGGCAATGCGGTCCTGGAATTGGAAGGCGGTGGAGAGCTCTCTCGATTCGTGACGTGTATTGACGAAGAGGGCGCCCCCGATGCCTGCTTCGATGAATGGGCTGCGCTGGCGGAGGAAGGTGTAGCGCAGAGCCGGGGTCAGCAACCAGGCTGCGTTGGCGTCCTTCTCGCGACTGGAAAGCAGCAGCAGCCCGGTGGCCAGGCGCAGGTCGAGCTGCGGGTGCAGGTGTTCGAGTCCGAGCATGGTGTCGAGCTCGATGCGCACGGCTGCGGCCGATTCGCTGGTGGCTCCGCCGGCGACATAGAGATCGGCCAGACCGGCTTGACTGCCCGCCATTGCCAGGCAGGTGCAGAGAGTGGCAAGTATTCCCTTCGCGCTAAACACCATGTTCTCCTTTTTCTTGAGCGCTAATCATTTGTGTGGCAATCAATGGCGCGCTTCTTTGTTGATGCTCAATGCTGCGATACGGCCAGGGTGCGGTAACGAGCGCCGCGCTGATCGGTGAAAGATTGTATCAACGCAACTTGATTATAGGGCCAGTCGAGGTCGACCTCAGGAAAGCTTCCGGTGTCGAGAGAGACAGCGCGTCGCAGCAGGGTGACATGGGGAATGAATCGGGCGGGGCGCCCGGCCAGGCCGTGGGCCTCCAGGGTGTGCCAGAGTGCGCGCTGGAGCTCATCCAAGGCCGGATCGGGTGCCTGGCTCCCGACCCAGACGATACCGGGGCGCCTGAAGCAGCCCCAGCCGTCCAGGCGCCACTCTCCGGGCGCGATGGCCAAACCCTGCACCCATTCGGCTAGCTCTTCTGCCCGGGCTACCTCGACCTCACCGAGAAAGGCCAGGGTCAGGTGCAGACTCTCGTCCGGCATGCGCCGTCCGCCACAGCGGGCGTGGGCGAAATCCGCCAGCTTACCGAGCCGCCTGCGCAACTCATCCGGAGGGTTCAGTGCGATAAAAAGTCTCATATCCCTTTTTTGAAAGGGATGGATTTGCGTTACGAGCGCAGTAGCAAATCCGCCCTTGCCTAGTCGCCGATGACCATCACCCCTTCCGCCTCGAACTGGGCCCCCTTGGGCAGTGCCTTGACACCCACCGCGGCACGGGCCGGATAGGGCTTGTCGAAGAACTCCTCCATCACCTGGTTGACGATGGCGAAGTTGCCCAGGTCCACCAGATAGAGGTTGAGCTTGACGATTTCGCCCAGCGAGCCGGCGGCCTCATCGCAGACGGCCTTCAGGTTGGTGAATACCTGGCGGGCCTGGGCCTCGAAGTCCTCGGAGACGAGCTCCATGGTGGCCGGATCGAGGGGAATCTGGCCGGAGAGGTAGACGGTATTGCCGGCCTTGATCGCCTGGGAGTAGGGGCCGATGGCGGCGGGTGCCTTGTCGGTGTTGATGACGGCCTTGTTGCTCATGTGGCGCTCCTTCTGTTCGTTTCGGATGAGAAAACGGAATTGTCGAAGTGACTCTGCGGCCACCCCAGGGGCGGTGAGCAGGTCATAAGGATGTTCAGTTACCGACGCGGGTGATCTTGCCGACCTGCGAGAGGTTGCGGATACGCTTGATGATACGGGCGAGGTGCACCCGGTCACGTACCGCCAGGGTCAGGTGGACGATGGAGAGGCGCACGTCGCGCTCCTCGATGCCGATGCGCTCGATATTGGCATCGGCGTCGGTGACCAGGCTGGCCAGCTCGGCAACCAGGCCCCGTCGGCTCTCGATTTCCAGGCGCAGCGCCACGGGGAAGTCCTCGGCAATGTCGGCGGACCACTCCAGGGCGAGCAGCTTGTCGGGGTCGCTCTTCAGCTCGGCGAGATTGCGGCATTCCGTCCGGTGCACCACGATTCCCTTGCCCACGGAGAGGTGGCCGATCACCGGGTCGCCGGGCAGCGGATGACAGCAGCGGGCGAACTTGATCACCATGCCTTCGGCACCGCTGATCACGATGGGCCCCTGGGGTTTAAGGGTACGCTGGCTGCTGTCGGCGTCGTCGCCATGGAGGGCATCGACCAGGTGCCTGGCCACCACATAGGCTACCCGTGTCCCAAGTCCGATGGACTCCAGCAGGCTGTCCTCGTGCTTGAGTGAGAGGTCGTCCAGCACCTGTGGCAGGGCCTGCTCTGGCAGCTCCTCCAGGCTAGTCTCGAACTCGCTCAGGGCCTTGTTGAGCAGGCGTCGGCCCAGCTGCACGGCTTCGGTATGCTGCTGGTGCTTGAGCGCATGGCGGATCGCCGAGCGTGCCTTGGCGGTGACCACGAAATTGAGCCAGGCAAGATTGGGCTTGGCGCCGGGAGCGGTGATGATCTCCAGGGTCTGGCCGCTCTCCAGTCGGGTAGAGAGAGGCGCCAGGTGACGATCGATGCGACAGGCGATGCAGTTGTTGCCGATGTCGGTGTGAACCGCGTAGGCGAAGTCGATGACCGTGGCCCCCTGGGGCAGCTCCATGATGTCGCCGCGGGGCGTGAAGACATAGATGTCGTCGGGAAACAGATCGTTCTTGACGTGCTCGATGAACTCCAGCGAGTCGCCGGCGTGGCGCTGCATTTCGAGCAGGCCCTTGACCCACTCCCGGGCGCGGGCATGGCTGCCCTCGGCGATGGGATGATCGGTCTGGCCGGCCTTGTAGAGCCAATGGGCGGCGATGCCGTTGTTGGCCATGGCTCCATCTCGCGGGTACGGATCTGTACCTCGATGGGCATGCCGCCGCTGCCGAACAGGGTGGTATGCAGGCTCTGGTAGCCATTGGCCTTGGGAATGGCGATGTAGTCCTTGAAGCGCCCTGGCACCGGCTTGTAGAGGTTGTGCACCACGCCGAGGATGCGGTAACAGCTGTCGACGTCCTCGGTGATGATGCGAAAGCCGAACACATCCATGATCTCGGCGAACGGCTTGCGCTGGTCGCGCATCTTCTTGTAGATCGACAGCAAGTGCTTCTGGCGGCCGATCACCGTGCCGTCGAGTCGCTCGTCGTCGAGGCTCTGCTGCAGTGCGTTCTGGATCTGGCGGATCGCCGAGCGCCGATGCCCGCGGGCGCTGGAGACAGCGCGCTTGATGCGCTCGGCGCGCATCGGATGCAGCGCCTGGAAGGAGAGGTCCTCGAGTTCCACCCGGATGGTATTGATGCCCAGCCGGCTGGCGATACGGGCGTAGATTTCGAGGGTCTCGCGGGCGATACGGCGCTTCTTCTCGGGACGCAGGGCGCCCAGGGTGCGCATGTTGTGCAGGCGGTCGGCGAGCTTGACGATGATGACCCGGATATCTCGGGACATCGCCAGCACCATCTTCTGGAAGTTTTCGGCCTGGGCGACCGCCTTGTCCTCGAAGGTGATCTGGGTCAGCTTGGAGACACCATCGACCAGTTCCGCCACCGGCTTGCCGAACTGCTCGGCGAGAGCTCCTTGGAGACCCCGGTATCCTCGATCACGTCGTGCAGCATGGCCGACATCAGGCTCTGATGGTCCATGTGCATGTTGGCGAGGATATTGGCCACCGCCAGTGGATGGGTAACGTAGGGCTCGCCGGAGCGCCGCCGCTGGCCGTCATGGGCCTGCTCGGCATAGTAGAAGGCGCGCTTGACCTGCTGGATCTCTTCGGGAGGTAGGTAGCCGCCGAGTCGGTCGGCCAGGTCGTCGATGGTGAACATTAGCGCGCCTTGAGTGCTAGCCTTACTCCTCGATGGCGATGCCCGGCTCGCCCTCATGGCGAATTCGGACCGGGGCCTCGATCGGCTCGTCCAGTACGCTCTTGTCGACCAGGCCGGCTGCGATCTCCCGCAGGGCCATCACGGTGGGTTTGTCGTTTTCCCAGGGGAGCAGGGCGTCGCGGGAGCCGCGAGCGAGTTGGCGAGCGCGCTGGGTTGAGATCATCACCAGCTTGAAACGATTCTCGACGTTTTCCAGACAATCTTCGACGGTGACACGCGCCATGTAGGTATTCCTGAAAAGCAGTGGATGTCCCCGGCCGCAACCGGAAATATGAAATGGAACAGGACAGACTAGATTACTCGACGCCCGGCGTCCCTGACAAGCGCTTGCGACGGCAGGGAGTCAGGATAAAAGCGCTGCCAGCAGCGGGCCGTGCTCTTTCTGTACCCGGGCAAGACTCAGGCGACGGCTGATCACCAGCGACTGCAGTTCGCGCAGGGCGGTGGTGAAATCGTCGTTGATCACCAGGTAGTCGTACTCGTCGTAGTGCGACATCTCGCTCACCGCATCGCGCATTCGCCGTGCGATGGTGGCATGCTCGTCGGTGCCGCGGCTGGACAGGCGGCGCTCCAGCTCGTCCCGGGAGGGCGGCAGGATGAAGATCGAGACCGCATCCGGCATCTGCTGGCGCACCTGGCGGGCGCCCTGCCAGTCGATCTCCAGGATCACGTCCTGTCCGGCATTGAGCATGGCTTCCACCGACGGACGCGACGAGCCGTAATAGTTGTCGAACACCCGCGCGTATTCGAAGAACTCGCCACGCTCGATCATCGCCTCGAAGGCCGGTACGTCGATGAAGTGGTAGTTCACACCGTCCACTTCACCGCGGCGTTGGCTCCGGGTGGTATGGGATACCGAGACCTGGATGCCGTCGAGGCTGTCGATGAGTTCGCGCACCAGGGTGGTCTTGCCGGCACCGGAGGGGGCGGAAACGACGAAAAGGGTACCTTGGGGCATGACGGCTCCGGGTCAGTGACGAAGATTCGACAGGGGCGAGCATTATACGTGGCTTGGGACGCTTGCGTCATGGGTTGCCGGCTGACTCGAGATATTTCTCGATACCCCGGTAAACACCCATGAGCGGGTTGCGTTCAGCCTTGCCGATCGTTTCGAGAATCGCCTGGCGCCGGGCCTCGGATGGGTGGGTGCCCGACAGGCCTGCCGTGACCTTGATGATGAAGGTAGGTTCGCCGCTTCCCCCTCAGGTGCCCTGCCTGGCCCAGTTGAAGCTTGAACAACGCGACCTTTTCTAAGCCATTGGCCTGCCAATACCTGCCGTATCACGACTGTAGCGCCAGTTTAGGAACAACGTTTACCAATAAATCAGTGCTTTACAATTCTTTATGTTGAGCTAGAGAGAACTGTCTGGATATTGAAGGGGGCCTTTTCTGCCACCCGCTTGATGAACGCCTGTGCGTCCTTCGAGGACTGGCTAAGCCTGATCTCCATGTACACCCACCGCGTTGTCCGATCAATGGCCATGTACAGGTAGCGATTCTGCTTTACATCGGGCATCAGGGGCAGGTGTTTGATGCCTATGTGCACGTACCCGGTCCGTAATCCTTGAAGGATTTGTGCCGTGGTGCCCCGTCAATCTTGGCATCTTCCCGAGCCAGCTCCGCCAGCGTTGGCACCTCACGCCGCTTGAGCATGCGGTGCAGGCCGGAGCGTGATAGTCGAGGGTTCAGGAACTCACGTGATACGACCAGCAGATCATCAAGACCGAGTCTCAGGAATCCATGTGCAGCAATCAGCACTTTTTCCTGTTCAGAAGTGAGCGTGGCGAGCAGGTTATGCCGAGTATGCGGCCGATCTTGGACATCATCTCGGTATCGCCAGCGGCGTATGGTCGAGTCGGACACGCCATACTGACGTGCCAGCTCACTATCACTGATGCTGGGCGGTGCGGCCTGGATCTCAGCACGGATTTTGGGCGTCGTGGTGGCTTGCTTATGTAGCTTAATGCCAATGACCCTTTTCCCAGATGAATTGCTGGAAAAGTCCCAAGGCTGCCATCAGAGGATAAACCCTGTGCCTCAACTGATCATCCGGGATATTAAGCCAGTGCTTAAATTGATCATTTAGAATACTACTTTGATGCCTCAACTGATCATCCGGAATACTATCCCAGTCCTTCAATTGATCATCCGGGATATTATGATTTTTGTAATAAAGGTGATAGTTAAAATTGATCAGAGTCATCCTAAATTTTTCTTCCGCAAAGCCGTTATCAGTATGTAGGGTGTGTTTCAGCTAGCCTCCATAGGTAAAAAAACAACAACTTCCGGGACGGTAACGTATGCGAAACAACGGCGCAGTGACCCAAGTCAATCATTGGCTTGATCAGGATGATGTGCTCATCTCCAAGACCGATACCCAGAGCTACATCACTTATGCCAACCCTCGTTTCATCGAGATCAGCGGCTTCAGTCTTGATGAGCTGGTGGGCTCGCCCCACAATCTCGTGCGCCACCCCGACATGCCCGAGGCCGTCTTCGAGGACATGTGGAAGACCCTGGGCAGCGGCAAGTCGTGGTCGGGTCTGGTCAAGAATCGTTGCAAGAACGGCGATCACTACTGGGTCCGGGCCAATGCGGTCCCGTTGAACGAAGGCGGCACGATCAAGGGCTACGCCTCGATCCGCGTCAAGCCCAGCGAGGAGGAGGTGCGCCAGGCCGATGAGATCTATCGCGACATACGCGAAGGCGGCAAACGCTACGTCATCCAGGAGGGCCAGTGGTATCGCCGAGGGCTCTTCGGCAAGCTGAGCCGCTTCAATCCCCACAGCCTGGGGGCGCGCATCGGCGGTATCAGCGGCCTGACCTTGGTGCTACTGGGTGTCACCGGTATCGGCGGCGGCTACATGATCCAGCAGCAGAGCCTGGATGAGGAAAGATCGGAGCTTCGTGTCCAGGCCTATGACCTGGAGCACCAGGTGTTCCTGGGCCAGCAGGCGCTGCTTTCCGGCATCACTGGCGGCAACAGCGCCGACACGGCGCAGATCTCCATCCAGGTCGACGAGGCGGCGAGTGGCCTTGCCGGTGCCTGGAGCGACCTGCGTGCCGAACTCTTTACTCACGGCATCCCGGTGAGTGACGAGCTCGAGACACGGATAGACAGGCTCTCCAACGGCGCCATGATAGAGATCGCCGAACACCTGCAGGTCGGGCGTATCCAGCAGGCGGAGGCGGCTTTCACCCGCTTCGTGCAGCAGGAATCGAGCCCGGTCATTGCCGAGCTCGATGCGCTGCAGGGTGAGCTTGCCCAGTGGGCGGAGAACGCCGCCTTCGACGTCAGGTTCGAGGAGCAACTGGGCTGGATCTTCACCATCATTGCATTGGTCGGTGGACTGATCGTGGCGCTGTTGGGTGTGCGGCTTGCCGCCTATTTACGCCGTACTCTGATCAACGCCAATAACTTTACCCTGCAGGTGGCGGCGGGCAACCTCAAGTCCCCGATGCCGAAGAACGGTAAAGACGAGGTGGGCCAGACCCTGGAGTCGTTGAACTTCATGCGCCGCTCTCTCACCTTCCTGATCGGCGAGATCAATCAGCGGGTCGGCGTGGTGCGCCCGTCGGTCAACGAGCTGCTCGACAGCAACTCCGCCATGGCCAGCCGCATCGAGCAGCAGGCCGCCGCGGTGCAACAGACCGCCGCCAGCACCGAGGAGATCTCCACTACCGTTTCCCAGAGTGCAGAGAATGCCCGGCTGGCCAGCCAGGCCTCCACCGGCAACCTGGGTGAGGTCGACCAGGCCAACGAGGTGATGCGCCAGCTGACCGCCTCCATGCAGGAGATCACACGCCAGGCCGAGAACATGGCCGGTATCGTCGGCACCATCGACTCCATCGCTTTCCAGACCAATATCCTGGCCCTCAATGCATCGGTGGAAGCGGCCCGGGCGGGCGAGCACGGTCGCGGCTTCGCGGTGGTGGCCCAGGAGGTGAGAAAGCTCGCCAGCCAGTCGGCAGAGGCCGCCAAGCAGGTCCAGGAACTGATCCAGCGTGCCCGGGCGGCATCGGTGAGGGCGAGAAGCATACCCTCGACGCCGAACAGGCCATGGAGCGCATCCGCGGGGCCAGTCAGCGGGTCAACGACCTGATGGGCGAAATCAGTGCGGCGAGCGAGGAGCAGAGCGACGGCATCGGCCAGATCAGCCAGGCGATCACCCAGATTGACCAGGGCACCCAGGAGAGCTCGGTGGCGATGCATACCTATAACCGCTCAACCGAGTCATTGCAGCGGGAGATCCATGCGCTTTCCCACAGTGCCCAAGCGTTTCTTTCAGAAGCTGAGATCACCGCAATCCAGGCCACCTCTGCTGGCCGGCACAATGGTGATAGGGACTGGTCGAAGAATGCCAGCAAGCCAAAGCCGTTAGAACAAATTGAGGCTCGAGGCAACAAGAACAGGCAGAGCTCTCTGACCAGCCCGACTGGCGAGAATGAGTGGGCGTCATTTTGAAATTAGAATCATAGAATAACTACCGCACTTTGGACCACTTGGTAGAAGCAGGAGGGCTAGCGCCGGTGCCCTCCCTGCTTTACTGATCAAAGTGAAGCAGGGCATGGAATACCTTACAGTTAGTACATCATTCAGATGTGAAAACAATAAATTTAATAAGACTATATTGTAGCGTAAAGGGTGAATGCAGTGGATCATGAACAGAATGTTAATCAAGTATTGGCAGATCTTTGTGATCAGTTTGTGGCGCAATTGCCGGAAAAAATGAATGCCATTGCTCAGCAGGCAGGCTGCATCGACCTGATGGCACCGTCACACGCCGAGCTGACAGCCTTGCATCGTTTGGTTCATAACCTGACTGGCAGCGCCGCCACGTTTGGTTTGCGTTCCCTGTGTGAAGTAGCCCGCCAAACAGAAGATTTGCTCGATCGCCTGCGCAAGACCGAAGATAAGGTTGCACAGCAGGCCACAGGCGAAGCCTTGTCTGCTGCTTTGCAACGCCTGGACAAGCTCGCGCGCAGCGCTCCCGATCTGCATGCCCCCAATCTATCCGCTCGCACTGGCACGCATCGTCCCAAGGCCAAGCTTTCGCCGTTGATCTATGTGGTAGAAGACGACCGTGAACAAGGACAGAAGCTTATCGAAGTGCTCGAGAAAGCTGGCTATGGCCCGCGCCTGCTTGATGGCTTGCCGGCCTTCTCGGCTGCCCTGCAGGAGGATGAGCAGCCCGCTGCCATCATCATGGACATGGTGTTCCCGGATGGCGACCTAGCCGGGGCAAAGTATATCCAGCAGCACCGGGAGGCGTATCTCGGTGATTTTCCACCGGTGCTGTTTCTGTCAGTGCGACAGGAGTTGGACGCGCGTCTCGCGGCCTATCGCAGTGGTGTCACTCACCATTTGAATAAACCGGTCTCTTTTGAGCGTTTGTTACGCCTGCTTGACGAGATTACCAATCGGGTCCCGCTCGAGCCTATCGGGTACTGGTGGTGGATGATGAACCACTAATCCTGGAGGCACAGGCCGCTGTGTTGCGTGCCGCCGGCATGCTGGTATCAACCCTTCAGCACCCACGACAGATAATGGAGAAAATGCAGACACTAGATCCAGATGTATTAATCCTGGATTTTCACATGCCAGAGGTTAGCGGACCGGAACTGGCTGCAATTTTGCGTGAGGAAGAGCGCTACCATCAGCTGCCGATTGTGTTTCTCTCGGCCGAACGGGATCCGGATTGGCAATCGCAGGCACTCAACCACGTCGGTGATGACTTTCTGCAACAACCCGTTGCCCCTCAATACCTCATCAGTCGGGTTAGCGCGCATGCCCGTCGTGTGCGCGAACAACGCGGCCACCGGCAAGATATGCAACAACTGTCCTACGAGCGGGAGCAGGAGCACCTGGCGCTCAATCAACACGCCATCGTTAGTGTCGCCGACCGTGCCGGCATCATAACCTATGTCAACGATCTGTTTTGCGATATCAGCGGCTATTCACGGACGGAATT
>NZ_AZQX01000342.1:0-26503 GCF_000568385.1 Halomonas sp. BC04 | reverse complement strand
CTTGCGGCGTGGCCGCCGGGGTCGGCACGGTCGCTGACGAGACGCCTCACGCCGGCTTCATGCAGCGCCTGGCGAAAGGCGCTGATCTCTTCGTCATCCGGTGGGGGGCGGCGTCGGTTCATGCATTACTCATGGGGAGGGTTCAAGGCGCACAGTATAGCGGCCTGAGCGTGACTGTGAACCGCTGGCCGCCGCGGGTACAATCGATCCCCTGTCCGCAACCGATCCCACAGGAACCCACGTGGCCGAATCCCCCTCCGTTTCCCGTTCGACGCTCACCCTGGACGATGCAGCCCTCTGCGCCGATCTCGTCACACTGCGCGACTACCTGCGCTGGAGTGCCAGCGAGTTTCATCTGGCCGGCCTCTTCCACGGCCACGGCACCGACTCCTCCTGGGACGAGGCGGTAGCCTGGTGCTGGGGTCGCTTCACCTGCCCTGGAACATCGACCCTGCGGTGCTCGATGCACGGCTGCTGCCCATGGAGCGACAGCGCATCGTGGAACTGGTACGCGAGCGCATCAACACCCGACGCCCGCTGCCCTACCTGCTGGGTGAGGCCTTCTTTGCCGGTCTTCCCTTCCACGTGGACGAAAGGGTCTTGATTCCCCGCTCGCCCATCGCCGAGCTGATCGAGTCGGGCTTCCAGGCGTGGTTTCCGGACGAGCCGCCGGCCCGGGTGCTCGACCTGTGCACCGGGTCGGGGTGCATCGGTATCGCCACGGCCCTTCACCTGCCCACCTGCGATGTCGACCTGGCCGATATCAGCCGGAAGCCTTGGCGGTGGCCAAGCAGAACATCCAGCGTCATGACGTGGGTGACCGGGTTCGGGCCGTGCTCTCGGATGTGTTTGACGGGATCGCCGGCCAGCGCTATGACCTGATCGTTTCCAACCCTCCCTACGTGGATGCCCGTGACCTGGCCACCATGCCCTCCGAGTTTCGCCATGAGCCGATCCTGGCGCTGGAAGCAGGGCATGACGGGCTCGATATCGTCCGGCGCATCCTGCGCCAGGCCCGGGAGCATCTCACCGAAGTGGGCGTACTGATCGTCGAAGTGGGCAACTCGGACCGCCACCTGGAGGCCGCCTTCCCCGAGGTGCCTTTCCTGTGGCTCGACTTCGAGCGTGGTGGCCAGGGGGTCTTCGCCCTCACCGCCGCGGAACTCGACGCCCATGCGGCGTCCTTCGTCTGATCGCCGGCAGCGATCACTCACAGAATCATTCAGGAGGCACGTCCATGTCCGGCAACACATTCGGCAAGCTGTTTACCGTCACCACCTTTGGCGAGAGCCATGGGCCGGCCCTTGGCGCCATCGTCGACGGCTGCCCACCGGGCCTGCCGTTGACCGAGGCCGACCTGCAGCAGGACCTGGACCGTCGCCGTCCCGGCACGTCACGCCATACCACGCAGCGCCGCGAACCCGACCAGGTACGGATTCTCTCCGGCGTGTTCGAGGGGGTGACCACTGGCACCTCCATCGGGTTGCTGATCGAGAACACCGACCAGCGCTCCAAGGACTACTCGAACATCAAGGACCAGTTTCGCCCTGCCCACGCCGACTACAGCTATCACCACAAGTACGGTGTACGCGACTACCGGGGTGGCGGTCGCTCCAGTGCGCGGGAAACCGCCATGCGGGTAGCGGCAGGGGGCATTGCCAAGAAGTACCTGGCCACCCAGGGCATTGAAGTGCGCGGCTACATGAGCCAGCTCGGCCCCATCGAGATCGCCTTCAAGAGTTGGGAGGCGGTACACGACAATCCCTTTTTCTGCCCCGACCCGGACAGGGTGGCCGAGCTCGAGGCCTTCATGGATCAACTGCGCCGGGACCAGGACTCCGTGGGGGCCAGGATCACCGTGGTGGCCGATGGGCTGCCGCCGGGGCTCGGTGAGCCCGTCTTCGATAGACTCGATGCCGAGCTGGCGCATGGCCTGATGAGCATCAATGCGGTCAAGGGCGTGGAGATCGGCGACGGTTTCGCCGCCGTGGCGCAGCGGGGCAGTGAGCATCGCGACGAAATGACGCCGGAGGGGTTTCTCTCCAATCATGCCGGCGGCGTGCTTGGCGGCATCTCCTCGGGGCAGCAGCTCGTCGCGCATCTGGCGCTCAAGCCAACGTCAAGCATCACGACGCCGGGGCGCTCCATCGACGTGCATGGCCAACCGGTCGAGGTGATCACCAAGGGACGCCACGACCCCTGCGTGGGCATCCGTGCCACGCCGATCGCCGAGGCAATGATGGCGCTGACCTTGATGGACCACCTGCTGCGTCATCGGGCTCAGAATGCCGATGTTCGTGTCAATACGCCGGTGCTGCGCTGAGCCATATTCCAGGTTGGCCCGCTGAGCCTGGCTGACTGCTACACTCAACAGACCACTTGAGCCGAGTACCGCCATGAAGATCAACATCGAGTTCGACCTGACCCCGGATGAATTCCGCCGCTCCTTGGGCTTGCCCGATGTCGAGGCTTTTCAGCAGGACTTGCTGAACCGGATTTATAAGCAGATGGAGTCCGGGGTCGAGGGCTACGACCCCATGAGCCTGATGCAGCCTTTCCTGCAACAACCGGGACTCCCTCAGGGGCTTTCTCAGGGTATGTCCCAGGGGCTGTCTCAAGGGCTTGCCAGCTTTGGTACCTACCAGCAGATGATGCTCGACATGCTGCGCAAGGCCGGCAGCGGCCAGACGGAAAGGGCAGAGACCAAAGGGGAAAGGGAAGAGGAAAAAAAGGAAAGTGCAGAGGCCAAAGACGAGCAGCAGCCAGAGAAGGAGCCGGCCAAGGCGAGCAAGAGCACCAAGCGGGCCAGCTCGGCAACTGCGCGTTCCCGGTCGCGACGCAGTGAGTGAATGGGCCAGGACAGCGGTCTCAGGTTGGGAAAACGGTGAGCGTGCCACCTTTGATTGAGCAACATTCAGTTGCAACCGAGGGCATGGCAGACTACCCTTTGTGCAGTGCAGCATTCATGCCGTGCAGCTAGGTTTATGTGTGATTGGCTAAGGCTGATTGGCGCTGCGCCCGCATGATTTCAGGTCCACAGGAGGTTACCACCATGCAGGACAAGATGATCGACAACTTCAATCAGCAGACGCGCCGCTTCTTCGAGCCCATGCGCAAGCTCAACTCGCTGATGCTCGGCAATATGGAAAAGATGACCGAGTACCAGCTGGAAGCCATGAAACGCTACAGTCAGCTGGGTACCGAGCGTATGCGCAGTGCCTCGGAAATCAGTGATGCCGAGGACCTCCAGCAGTTCGGTGCACAGCAGGCCGAGATGATGAGCGAGCTCTCCAAGCAGATGATGGAGGATGCCCAGGCGCTGAATGAGATGAGCCAGGAATTCCGCTCCGAGCTGGAGAAACTGCTCAGCGAGGCCGGCCAGCAGTTGGCCGACCAGGCCCGCGAGAGTGGCGAGAGTGCCAAGCCAGCAGGTTCAGGCAAGGCGGATGCCCCGGCCAAGGCAACCAGCCAGTCTTCACGCAAGAGCTGATAATATCTTTACGTCGCCCGGTGTTCCGGCGACGTTGCCGCCTCCACAGCGTCCTTGAACAGGGGTCTGTGGAGGCGTCTGTTTACGTCACGCCGTGAGTCGATGATCAGGAGTGTGCAATGTTGTCAGGGTCGGAAGGTCCATCTCAAGCCGAGTGGAATGCGCAGCTGCAGGAGATGGGGCAGCAGTACCAAGCGTTGATGCAGGACCTGCTTGCACGAATGGCGCCCGATGCGGCTGCCGACACCATCCATGACGACATGCGGGAAGCCTTCAAGGCCGGCGCCGAGTCCTTGATGCGTGACCCGCAGCTGCTGTGGGAGACACAGGCGCGACTGGTCCAGGATCAATGGCAGCTGTGGCAGAACACCCTGCGCTCCGTCAACGGTGAGCCGGTCGAGCCCTTGATGACACCCCCGCGGGGTGATCGACGCTTCAACGACGAGGCGTGGAGCAATGATCCTTTCTACCAGGCGATCCTGCAGCAGTACCTGCTGTTCTCGCGCATGGTCGAGGAGCTCATCGAGCGCCTGGAGGGACTCCCGGAGCAGCAGAAACGCAACCTGTCTTTCTATGCCCGTCAGTTGGTCAATGCCATGGCGCCGACCAATTTCATCTCCACCAATCCCGAAGTGATGCGGCGTACCATGGAGACCCGCGGTCAGAATCTGGTGGATGGCCTGACCCGGCTGCGCGAGGACCTGGCCAATTCCGCCGATGGGTTGAATGTGAGCATGACCGATCGCAGTGCCTTCGAGGTGGGCGAGAACATCGCCGTGACACCGGGTCATGTGGTTTACGAGAACGAACTGATTCAACTGATCCAGTACACGCCCACCACCGAGACGGTCTTCAAGACGCCGCTGTTGGTCGTGCCACCCTGGATCAACAAGTACTATATTCTCGATCTCCGCCAGGACAACTCCATGGTCAAGTGGCTGGTGGACCAGGGCCACACCGTGTTCCTGATCTCCTGGCGCAACCCGGGGCCCGAGCAACGGGACCTGACCTGGGCCGACTACATGCAGATGGGACCGATCGCTGCCATGGAAGCCATCGAGCAGGCCTGTGGTGAAAAGTCGGTCAATCTGCTCAGCTACTGTGTCGGTGGCACCCTGACGGCTTCGACGGTGGCCTACCTGACCAGCACCCGGCGTGGTCGCAAGGTCAAGTCCGTGACCTACATGGCCACCCTGCAGGATTTCCGCGACCCGGGTGAGATCGGCGTACTCCTCAGCGAGCCTATCCTGGCCGGTATCGAGGCCCGTCTCGAGAAGGACGGCTATCTCGACGGCCGCTCAATGGCTTACACCTTCAACCTGTTGCGCGAGAACGATCTCTTCTGGTCGTTCTATATCAGCAACTATCTGAAGGGCGAGAACCCGGCGCCGTTCGACCTGCTCTACTGGAATACCGACGGCACCAACCTGCCGGCGGCCACGCACGGCTGGTATCTTCGCGCCATGTACCTGGAAAACCGCCTTGTGCAGCCCGGCGGTATCGAGCTGGACGGGGTCAAGATCGACCTGCGCAAGATTTCCACCCCGAGCTATTTCATCTCGACCCGGGACGACCATATCGCCAAGTGGAACAGCACCTACTACGGTGCCCTGTTGCCCAAGGGGCCGACGACGTTCGTACTGGGTGGCTCCGGCCATATTGCTGGCATCGTCAACCCGCCCCACAAGAACAAGTACGGCTACTGGACCAACAGCGAGCTGCCCGATAGCCATGAAGAGTGGCTTGCCGGCGCCGAGGCCCAGGAAGGTTCCTGGTGGCCACACTGGCAGCAGTGGATGATCGAAGGTGCTACGCCGATCCGGAAAAGACAGTACCGGCGCGTCAGCCGGGCGAGGGCGAATTGCCACTGCTCGAGGAAGCGCCAGGTCGCTTTGTCAAGATGACCATACCCGAGGTGCTGGGCGAGTCTCAGGCTGAAAGCTAGCAGCGTCGAGCCCCAACAGCAGTCAACAGCCCCGCCACCGGCGGGGTTTTAAAGCACGACATATCAATCATGTGTCGCCCAATGCTCACCACTCACCACTCACCACTCACCACTCACCACTCACCACTCACCACTCACCACTCACCACTCACCACTCACCACTCACCACTCACCACTCACCACTCACCACTTTACAAAGTCTTGCTGCTGCTCCAGCCGCCCGGCATATTGAGCTTTTGCCATATGGCCAGATGCGATATCTTGATGCTTCAAATAGCTGATTGTCTGCCGTTCAATAGGCGAAATTGTCAATACTGGCCTTGAGCCAGCGTCAGACGGTCATCGCAAGGGCCCAAGGACAGGAATGCAAACATTATCCATCGTACTGATCGAAGATGATCCCGGTGACGCGGGATTGGTGCGTTACACCTTGAAGTGCAGCCAGGCGAGTCACTCGCTTACCTGGTTAAGCCGCTTGGAGGAGCTCTCGGCCCATTTGCGGAAAGCGGAGACGGCACCCGATATTATCCTCCTTGATCTAAACCTGCCTGATTCGAGCGGCATGGTCACGGTAACCGATTGCAAGGCGATGAGCCGGACACACCGATCGTGGTCTTAACCGGGCATGACGACATGGAGTTTGCTGTCCAGGCGCTGGAAGCCGGTGCGCAGGACTACCTGGTCAAGGGAAATCTGGATGCCGATAGCCTGCTGCGAAGCATTCGCTATGCGATTGGACGTGCCAAGCTGGAACAGCGGCTGGTGCTCTCTGAAGAGCGAATGACCGCAGCCATCGAAGGCGGCAAACTGGGCGTCTGGGACTGGTTGTTGACTAGCCAGCAGTTTGCCTCTCTTAGTGATCGTTGGCTCTCCATGCTGGGCTATCATCCTGATGATGGTGACTTACCCAACGGTAGTGACGCTTGGCTGGCGCGCCTTCATCCCGATGATCGCGCCCACTTCGATAGCGCACTGGCAAGCCATCTCGAGAAAGAGACCCCAAATTTTCAGTGCGAGGTTCGGCTCCGGCATCGGCAGCAGAACTGGGTGTGGGTCTTTATTTCCGGCCATGTGGTGAGCTGGGATGCCGAAGGTAGGCCGCAGCGAATGGTCGGCGTGCAGCAGGATATCAGTGAGCGCAAGATCATGGAGCAGCGCCTGGAAGAGCTTGCCATGCGCGACACTCTGACTGGCTTACCCAACCGTCGCAGCTTTATGCAAGCAATCGACCACGAGCATGGGCGCGTCAAACGACATCCTAAGCTGTCGGTGGGCGTGCTGATGATGGATATCGACCACTTCAAAAGTGTCAATGACACCTATGGTCATGCAGCCGGTGATGAGGTGTTGAAAGCGTTTTCCAGCGTGATAGGCGGTAAGCTGCGTGAGACCGATATCTTCGGGCGCCTGGGTGGCGAAGAGTTCGCTGTTGTCTTGCCCGATACCGATCAAGCCGGTAGCTGGCAGGTGGCCGAAAAACTTCGCGAAGCCGTAGCGGCGATGCGTGTGACTCTCGACGATAGTGTAGTGGTGCAGATCACCACCAGTGCTGGCTTGACGCATATTCTGCCCGGTGATACCCGGCCCGATGGTGCCTGGTGCGTGCCGATAACGCCTTGTATCTAGCCAAGGCCGGAGGAAGAAACCGAGTCGAGATATTTCAGGCCGCCCAAGAGAGCAGCGAGTCGTCCACTCCGACTGAATAGGTTCTTGCATGCTGAAACGATGGCACTGGCCTCGCTCGCTGCGGTTGGCCTTGGCCCTGATGGTTGGCACTGTGCCCCTGTCCGCCGGGGCCGGTGAGGTGATCACTCTGGGTATCTTCGCCTATCGCGATACGGTGGCGGTCGAGGCAAGGTTCGCGCCCCTCAAAGACGTGTTTTCCGAGGCGTTGGAGGGACGAGAGGTACGCTTGGAGGTGCTTTCGCTCGATGCCCTGGATTCGGCGATCAGCGAGGGGCGCCTGGATTTCATCCTCACCAACCCTCGTCACTTTCTGGCGGTGCGAGATACCCAAGAAGTCAGCGGTGCGCTCGCCACCCTGGTCAAACAGCAAGGGGAATACCGGCTCGGTAGCCTGGCGGGTGTGATCCTGGCGCGGCAGGAGACGGGAGCCGAAGGCTTGGCAGGGCTGGAGGGCAGGACGATTGGCGTCCCGGGGCGTCGTTTCTTGGGGGGGTTCATGGCCCAGGCGTATGAGATCTACCAGCAGGGCTACGATCCCGAGCGCTTCGCCGACTACCTTGAGCTGGGGTCCCATGATGCGGTGGTGCGAGCCCTGTTGGATGGCGAGGTCCAAGCGGGATTCGTGCGCAGTGGCATTCTCGAGGACTGGCAGAACGACGGACATGACATCTCGGCATTGAAGGTCATGGCGGCCAGGCCCGCCTATACGTTTCCTCTGACGCACTCCACATCGCTCTATCCCGAGTGGCCGCTGGCGGCGCTATCCCATGTGCCGGTCGAGGAGGTACGTCGTGTCGGCAGCGCGCTTTTACGCTGGGAAGGCACGCCGGTAGCCCAGGGTGGAGGTGTGCGTTTCGCCCCATCCCAGGACTATCTCCCGGTGGAAAGGGCGGCACGGGCATTGGGTGTACCGCCTTTTGCCGAAGCGCCGCGCTCAATCTTCCAGCAGCTGTGGCAGGAGTATGGCGTTCTGCTGTGGATCGCCCTAGCGCTGGGGGCCGGCCTGACAGTGGCAATGGGCCTGCTGCTGATCTTCTATCGACGTCAGAAGCACGATACCAATCGCCTCGAGGAGGAGCGTCATGCCCTGCAGAACATTCTCTGGGGCACGGCGGCGGGCACTTGGCTATGGAATGTGCAGACCGGTGAGACGCGTTTCAATGAACGCTGGGCGGAGATGGTGGGGTACCGGCTCGAGGAAATCTCGCCGACCACCATCGAAACCTGGCTGTCGTTTTGTCACGACGAGGATCTCGAGCAGTCGGACGCTGCCCTTAAGGAGCACTTCGCCGGCAGGTGCGACAGCTATGACATCGAGGTCCGTATGCGTCACCGAGACGGACACTGGGTCTGGGTGCATGATCGGGGGCGCGTTGTCTCCAGGGATGAGGTGGGCGAGCCTCTGTGGATGGCGGGCACCCACTCCGATATCACCCAGCGAAAGCAGGCCGAACTGCGTGCTGCTCAGCTGATGGAGCAAATGCGCAAGCACGCGGGACTGATCCCCGGCGCGCTGTATCAGTACAGGCAGCACCCGGATGGGCGTTGTAGTTTTCCGTATGCCAGCGACGGTATTCAAGACATCTATGGCGTGACGCCGGAGGAGGTGCGCGATGATGCCCGTCCGGTGTTTGCCGTGATCGAGCCCGAGGACATGCCGAGAGTGGCGGAAAGCATTGCCCAGTCCGAGCGAGAGCTCACTACCTGGCGAGCGACCTATCGCGTCCATCATCCCCGGAAGGGGCAGCTCTGGGTCGACGGGATCTCAACGCCGGAGCGGCTGGACGATGGCGGCACCATGTGGCACGGCTATCTGCGTGATGTGACCGATGACTATGCCACTCAGCGGCAATTAGAGGGATATCGCGATTCCCTGGAGCGCTCCAACAAGGAGCTGGAGCACTTCGCCTACGCCGCCTCCCACGATCTGCGCCAGCCCCTGCGCATGGTAACAAGCTATGCTCAGCTACTGGAGCGGCATTTGGCCGATCGGCTAGATGAAGATGGCAAGACGATGCTGCACTACATGCGTGACGGTGCCCAGCGCATGGATAGCATGCTGCTCTCGCTGCTCGACTATTCCCGGGTCGGCCGCAAGGGAGAGCCCAAGAGGCAAATGGGTCTGAGAGATGCGCTGGATGAGGCTACGCACTTTCTTAAGCCGGCCATCACCGAGTCCGAGGCAACGATCGCGTTAACGGGGGAGTGGCCGGAAGTGGTGGCTAGCCCCGATGAAATGACGCGACTGCTCCAGAACCTGCTGGGCAATGCGCTGAAGTATCGCGCACCGGACAAGGCGCCGCTGATCACGGTCGCGGTCGAGCCGGTGGCCGCCAAGTCTTATTGGCAAATCACCATTTGTGACAATGGCATCGGTATCGATCCAGAACAGATCGGTCGTCTATTCAAGGTGTTTCAGCGGCTACACACCCGGGAGCAATACGAGGGAACCGGCGTTGGCCTGGCGGTCTGCCGCAAGATCGTGGAACGTCACGGCGGTGAGATCTGGGCCGAATCCGAAGGGCAAGGACAGGGTAGCTGTTTCATCTTTACCCTACCCAAGGCTGGCAAGGAGGCCGCTGGTGCTTAAGCGACTTTTCATGGGGCTGGTGGCGGTGCTGTTCAGCATGGTGCCTGGGCGAGCCTGAGCTTCATCGACTTCTTTGAGGGCCATCCGACGCCGATGTGGATGATCGCCGTGGAGGATGGCGTTATTTTTCGGGCCAACCCTGCCGCCCACGCTTTCTATGGCTATGAAGATTTAACTGAGTTCAATATTCGTGATATCAACCTGCTGACCCCGGAACAGATCGAAGCGGAAATCCAGTTGGCAGGCCAGGTAGGGCGCGATCATCTTTTTATGCGGCATCGCCTGGCGGACGGTTCCGTCAAGGTGATGGGTATCTACACTCAGCGTCGAATGTATGAGGGGCAAGAGGTGCTGCTCTCTTCCCTCTACGACACCAGCGAGTTCGAGAGCACCGCCGAGCGCCACTATATCGAGCGGGTGGAAGAGCAGGTCGACCTGCAAACGGCGCAGCTTCACGAAGCCAAACAGCTTCAGATGAGGTTGGCCTGGTCAGCGGCCCTGGCGCAAGCGGTGGTGATTGGCATCCTGGTGGTCGTGCTACTGCGCCTGCGTGGCGCCCAGCGCGAGAACCGCACTCTTATCGGTGAGCTCTCCTTCCGCAACCGGGAGTTGGAGCGGCTGAGTCACGCCATGGCCCATCACTTCCAGGAACCCAGTCGCCGCTTGGTCAGTTTCGCTCAGCAGCTAGAGCGCAGAATAGGTGATAGTGACGATGACGCCTCGCGAGTTGCAGTGGACTTTATCGGATCCCAGGCCAGGCGGCTCAGCACCTTGGTCGCCGATGTGCAGCGCTACCTTAGTCTCGATAGCATGCCGCAGGTACTGCAGGATATCTCACCGCGGGCTGTTCTGGATGAGGTGTATCAGCGGGATGAGCAGCTGTCGGAACTGCGCCGGTCTAATGCCCTGGTTATCCAGTCGCCTCTGCCCGATGTCTACTATGATGCCAAGCGTCTGGCGCTGATTTTCCGGCTCTTGCTGCACAATGCCTGGCAGTATCGTGATCCTCAGCGCCCCCTGGAGGTCCGGGTGTCTGCCCTTCAGTTCGATGGGCGGGTGAGCCTGGCCATTGAGGATAATGGTATGGGAATAGAGCCGGAGTATCGTACCCAGGTGCTTGAGATGTTCGCCCGGTTAAAGCCCAACTCCGAGCAATATCCCGGTACCGGTATGGGATTGGCTCTGGTGGTCAAGGCGTTACGGCAGGTCGAGGGGCAGGTGCGTATTGAGGTGGGGCCGCAGGGCGGCACCCGAATTGTGTTTGATTTGCCAGCAGCTAGGTAGTGTATGCCTGAGAAGAGTCGTTTTATTGTGTTGCTGGTCGAGGATGAGCCAGCCGATGTGCATTTGACCAAGATGGCCTTCAAAGAGGGCCGTCTGCTGGTGGATGTGTACGATGTTCCCGATGGCGTCGAGGCACTGGCCTTCCTGCGGCAGGAGGGACAGTACCAGCAAGTCCCTAGGCCGGACCTGATCCTGCTGGATCTGAATATGCCGAGAATGGATGGCAAGTCCTTTCTCAAGCGGTTCAAGGCGCTCGAGGAGCTTCGGCGTATACCGGTGGTCATCCTGACTACCTCAGAGGCCGAAAGCGACATCATCGACTCCTATGACCTGGGCGCCGCTGGCTTTATCGTCAAGCCGGTGGACATCGATCAGTTTATCCGCTCCATCCAAGCCCTTGAGGATTACTGGCTAACATTGGTCAAGCGCCCCAGCAGCTGAGGTGGGTCCGCAAGGTGGCCATTATCTGGCATGCCTGGAAAAAGCCGCAGTAGGGGCGCTCGGTTCGGCGCCCCAAGTGTTCATCGCGACTGTCGCCGTAGCTGCAGCCCAGGCAGCACCAGCAGTGCGGCGAGGAGCCAAACAGGCCAGCTGCCGGTGCGGGTGAACGGCGTGAGGCCCTGCATCGGCGTGGCTTCCCCGGTGATATAGGTGGTCTCGAACTGCGGGGCGCGGGCGGTGATGCGGCCTTGGGGGTCGATGATCGCGGTGACACCATTGCTGGTGGCGCGCACCACATAGCGGCCGTTCTCGAGGGCGCGCAGCCGCGCCATCTGCAGGTGCTGCAGTGGGCCGATCGACTCGCCGAACCAGGTGTCATTGGAGACCGTCAGCAGCAGTTCGGAATCGCGTGCGCGGTCGGCAACCAGGTCGGCGTAGATGATCTCGTAGCAGATGGCGTTGCCGATGACGGTGCCCACGGCCTGAATCGGTGGCTGGCTCTCGGGGCCCGGGGTCATGGCCGGCATCGGCAGGTCGAAGAAGGCGATGGTCCCGCGTAGCCAGCGCTCCAGGGTAGATACTCGCCGAAGGGCACCAGGTGCGCCTTGCGGTACTCGCCTTCCGTGTTGCCGACACCGATCACGCTGTTGTAGTAGAGCCCGCGGCCTTCGCGCTGCAGTATCCCGGTGAGCAGGGCGCTGCCTGGCGGAATGGTGGACTGGGCGCGCTCGAGAATCGCCGTTGCTTCATCCTCGAACATCGGCAGCGCCGCTTCGGGCCAGATGATCAAGTCGATATCGTCGGCCTGTTCCCGTGTCATTTCCAGGTAGGTATTGGCCGCCATTCTCCGGCCTTCCGGGGTCCACTTGATCAGCTGTGGCAGATTGCCTTGCAGCAGGGCGATTCGCAGGGGATCGCCGGCGGGTTCGGTCCACTGGGTCGGCAGGAGCAGCGGCGCCAACCAGATAGCGGCCACAGGGGCGGCGGCCCACCAGCGGCGACGCAGGAATTCGACCCCGAGGGTGCCGGTGAGCACGGTCAGCAAAGAGAGCAGGTAGACGCCGCCGATCGGTGCCCAGGGAGCCAGGGGGGAGTCCACATGGGCGCTGCCGAGCAGCAGCCAGGGAAAGCCGGTGAACAGCCAGGTGCGCAGCCACTCCCCTAGCACCCAGGCGCCGGCAAAGGTGAGGGCAGCAAGTTGGGGGCCGGTCAGTCGGCGGTAGAGCCAGAAGGTCGCGGCGAAGAACAGCGCCATGGAGCAGACGAAGAGGGTGGTCAGGAACAGCGCCAGCGGCACCCCGGTGTAGCCATAGTCGTGGATCGATACATAGACCCAGGAAGCGCCGGAGCCGAACAGCCCGACGCCGTAGAACCAGCCCTTCAGCGCGGCCTGCAGCGGCGACAGATAATGAATGCCCACCACCATCAGCCCGGCGGCAATCGGGCCTAGCCACCAGGAGTTCGAAAGGGGAAGCGGTCAGCGTGGTGAGCGACGCCGGCGCTCAGGGCCAGGAGATAGCCACTGGCGGGGAAAGGCGGAGTTCGGTCATGGGGCGTCTTGAGTTCCTGGCTGACTTATTCGTCCGTGAGCGCATCACCGCTCGGGGCTGCTTCCAGCAGGCGGATGCGGCGGTTGTCGGCGTTGAGCACGGTGAATCGCCAGCCGCCCAGCTCGGCGTGCTCACCGCGGCCGGGCAGGTGGCCGAAGCGCTGCATGACCAGGCCGCCGACCGTATCGAACTCGTCGTCGGAGAAGCCGGTGCCGAAGCGCTCGTTGAAGTCCTCGATCGGCGTCAGTGCCCGGATGGCATAGCGACCTTCGCCCAGTTCGCGGATATCGTCATCCTCGTCGGTGTCGTGCTCGTCTTCGATGTCGCCGACGATCTGCTCGAGGATATCCTCGATGGTCACGATGCCGGCGGTACCGCCATATTCGTCGACCACCACCGCCATGTGGTTATGGGTGTCACGAAACTCCTTGAGCAGGCTGTTGAGTCGCTTGGACTCCGGCACGAACATGGCGGGGCGCAGGATGTCTTCGATGCGGAAGCTCTCGCGCTCCTCATCCGGACAGTTGAGCAGTCGAAGCAGGTCCTTGACCAGCAGCAGCCCCTTGATCTCATCGAGGTTCTCGCCGATGACCGGGTAACGGGAGTGCCCGGTCTCTTCGATCAGCGCCAGGTACTCGTCCGGCGGCTGATCGGCGGCAATGGCCGCGACCTGGGAGCGGGGTATCAGCACTTCTCGTACCTGCTGGTCGCTGATGTTCAGCGCGCCCTCGATGATCATCATCGCATCCTGCTCCAGCTTCAGACGAGTGCCGGCCTGGCGCAGGAACTCCATCAGCTCTTCCCGTGAACTGGCCCATCATTGTCACCCGAGAGGCGCCGAGTAGTTTCTCTAGCCAGGACTTCCCGCCCTGGCCGGTAGATCGGTCTTCACTCATGGGTCGAGTCTCTCGTCCTCGCTGTCGAAGTGCCGCTCGCCACCTTCGCCACTCCTGTCTCGAACCGGCAGATAAGGGTCGGCAATGGAAAAGGTCGCCAGGATATCGCGTTCCAGCTGTTCCATGGTGTCGGCTTCCGTCTCCTCGATATGGTCATGTCCGAGCAGGTGCAGTGTGCCATGTACCACCAGATGAGCGTAGTGATCTTCCAGTCGCTTGCCCTGCTCGCTGGCTTCCTGCATCACCACGGGGTGGCAGATCACCAGGTCGCCGAGTAGCGGCAGCTCGATGCCGGGAGGGGCTTCGAACGGGAAGGAGAGCACGTTGGTGGGCCGGTCGCGGCCGCGATAGTCACGGTTGAGGGCCTGGCTTTCGTCGGTATCGACGAAGCGGATGGTGACCTCGGTGCGGGTCTCTTCCGGGAAGTGGGCCAGTACGGCATCGACCCAGGCTTCGAGCGCCGACTGCGTCGGCAGGTGGGTGCCCGTGGAGGCAATCTGACGGTCGACTACCGCAGGGGGACTCATGACTCGCCGTAGTCCCTGTTGCCCCTGTGGCGCTCGCGCTCCTGACGCATTGACTCGCGCTCGCGGGTGCGGGCCTCGACGCGGGCACGCTCCTGCACCTCCTGTTCGGCCTCGAAGCCTTCGTAGGCCTCGATGATGCGCTGTACCAGCGGATGGCGTACCACATCCTTGGCCGCGAAGTGCGTGACGCCGATACCGGGGGTGCCCCGCAACACTTC
Organism: Halomonas sp. BC04; assembly: GCF_000568385.1. NCBI lineage: Bacteria > Pseudomonadati > Pseudomonadota > Gammaproteobacteria > Oceanospirillales > Halomonadaceae > Halomonas > Halomonas sp. BC04. Next base: position 11,876 of record NZ_AZQX01000342.1, on the reverse strand, counting down.
CAGCACCTGGATCAAGCCGGAACTGGACCCTCGGGGCAGGTCGACCTGGGTGACGTCCCCGGTGATGACCGCGGTCGAGCCGAAACCGATACGTGTCAGGAACATCTTCATCTGCTCGCGAGTGGTGTTCTGGCTCTCGTCGAGAATGATGAAGGCATTGTTCAGGGTGCGGCCACGCATGTAGGCCAGCGGGGCGATCTCGATCACCTGCCGTTCGATCAGCTTGCCGACCTGCTCGAAGCCGAGCATCTCGTAGAGGGCGTCATAGAGTGGACGCAGGTAGGGGTCGATCTTCTGGGCCAGGTCGCCGGGCAGGAAGCCGAGCTTCTCTCCCGCTTCCACGGCCGGTCGTACCAGCAGGATGCGGCGCACCTCCTGGTGGTTCAGAGCCTCTACCGCGGCGGCCACGGCCAGGTAGGTCTTGCCGGTACCGGCCGGGCCGATGCCGAAATTGATGTCATGGGCACGAATGCTCGAGACGTAGCTCTGCTGGTTCTGTCCGCGGGGCTTGATCAGCACCTTGGGCGTGCGCAGCAGGACGTCGCCGTCTTCGTGTCCCTCTTCTTCATCCAGCGCCTCGAGACCTGACTCCTGCAGGAAGAGGTGCACGGTGTCCGGCGCCAGGTCGCTGGCTTCGGCTTCACGATAGAGGTGCTCCAGCACATTGGCGGCCGCCTTTACCCGGTTGCCGGGGCCGGCCAACTGAAACACGTTGCCGCGATTGCGCAGGGTGATGCCAAGACGTTCCTCGACCAGCTTGAGGTGTTCGTCGCGCTGGCCGCAGAGGTTGGCCAGTCGCTGGGGGTCATTGGGTTCGAGGCTCAATGTGATGATGCGGTTCGCCTGAGAAGTTGGCTGGCTCAAGACAAGGGGATCCATGCGTTGCGAATGTGGGCTCAGCTTACTGCCCCGGCGAAGGCCGGGGCAATGACAGAATGCTCAGTGTAGTGCGGGAGAATGCAGCTCGCCACGTAACGAATTGGGTAGCGCTTCGGTGATGGTCACATCGACGAAATGACCGATCAGCTCGGTGGGGTTGGCGGCGCGGAAGTTGACCACCCGGTTATTCTCGGTACGCCCCGAAAGCTGGCCAGGGTCTTTTGGCGAGAAGCCGGTGACAAGGATGCGCTGGGTCGAGCCCACCATGCGCCGGCTGATCTGCATGGCCTGCTGGATGATGCGCGCCTGAAGAATTGCCAGACGTTGCTTCTTGACGCTCTCGGGGGTGTCGTCGGCAAGGCTTGCCGCCGGGGTGCCGGGGCGTGCCGAATAGACGAAGCTGAAGGAGTGGTCGAAGCCGATGCGGTGAATCAGCGCCATGGTCGACTCGAAGTCCTCTTCGGTCTCGCCGGGAAAGCCGATGATGAAGTCCGAGGAAAAGCTGATGTCCGGACGCAGCTTGCGGATGCGCTCCAGCTTCTCCACGTACTCCTCGACGGTGTGGCCGCGCTTCATCGCCGCGAGAATGCGGTCGGAGCCGGCCTGAACCGGCAGATGCAGGTGGCTGACCAGTTCCGGCACCTCGCCATAGGCCTCGATCAGGCTGTCCGTGAACTCCACCGGATGCGAGGTGGTGAAGCGGACACGGTCGATGCCCTCTACCGCCGCCACACAGGCGATCAGCTCGGCCAGGTCGATCTCATCGCCGAGCTGGTTCTCTCCCCGGTAGGCATTGACGTTCTGCCCCAGCAGGTTGATCTCGCGTACCCCCTGGTCGGCCAGGTGGATGACCTCGTCCATCACCGACTCGAAGGGGCGCGAGACCTCCTCGCCGCGGGTGTAGGGCACCACGCAGAAGGTGCAGTATTTGGAGCAGCCCTCCATGACCGAGACGAAGGCGGTGGCGCCGTCGGAGCTGGGCTTGGGCAGGTGGTCGAACTTCTCGATCTCCGGGAAGGTGACATCGACCACCGAGATCTGGTCGTTGCGCCGGGAGTCGAGCATGGCCGGAACACGATGCAGTGTCTGGGGGCCGAAGACCATGTCGACATGAGGGGCGCGCTTGCGCAGAGCGTCACCCTCCTGGCTGGCGACACACCCGCCCACGCCGATCACCAGGCCGGGCTTGGCCTCCTTGAGCTTCTTCCAGCGGCCGAGTTGGTGGAAGACCTTCTCCTGGGCCTTCTCGCGAATCGAGCAGGTATTGAGAAGAATGACGTCGGCATCACCTTCGTCGTCGGTCAGTTCCAGCTGGTGGGATTCGCCGAGCAGATCCGCCATGCGAGCGGAGTCATACTCGTTCATCTGGCAGCCGTGGGTCTTGATGAAGAGTTTCTTCGCCATAAGAATAGGATCGTGGTCGGTTGCCCGACGCTTGCGTCACCGGTGAGTGGAGTGTCGCGGGAATGCGGCCCGACTGCGTGCCGGGCCGTTCTCGAAGATGGGCACATTATACGGAACCACGGGCAGCGGGGCCAGCGCGGTGGTCTCGTCGACCATTGACTGTGTTACGCTTGCGAGTCTGCAGGCGTGTGCCCCGATTTGTGGGTACGCAACGGTCAATCGAACGGGAAGGAATGACGGCCTTATGGCGGCCAAGCCGATCTATCGGGTGGTTTTTCACCAACAAGGTGAAGTGTGGGAACTCTACGCCCGCGAGATATTCCAAAGCGACCTCTGGGGATTCATCGAGATCGAGGAGTTCGTTTTCCAGGATGGTTCGAAGCTGGTGGTGGATCCCTCGGCCGACAAGCTGCGCCATACCTTCGACGGTGTGACCCGCAGCTATCTGCCGATCAACTCCATCGTTAGGATCGACGAAGTCGAGCGGGAGGGGCCGGCGCGGGCAGTCAAGAGCGAAGGGCGTATCGCCGAGTTTCCACGAGCGCCGATGCCGCCACCCAAGGGTGAGCGCTAGGGGGGAGCGCTCACGGTGTTCGGGGCGCTGGTCATGAATTGACCAGTCCGGCCCGGAGCCATGTGGGGCAACAGGTGGCAGGGTCTTTCCCGCGTTTTTCCCGGGACTTATCCACAGAACCTGTGGATAGCCCGCTTCGACAATGGTCTCATCGGCCGCCGGGCGAACGGGAGGTTCGACGGCGGCATACAGGTCGCGGCGCAGCAGCTGCCGCAGGAGCCTTCGATAGCAGGACAACGGCATGACAATGCATAGATTCACGACCTTCATGGCGGGTGTCACACTGGGCTGATGGCCCTGCCGCTGCACGCCCAGCAGAATACGGACGCTACCCATTGGGTCTCCGACGAACTCACCACCTACGTTCGCAGCGGACCGACCGATGGTTACCGCATTGTCGGCACCTTGACCTCTGGTGAACCGGTAACCGTGCTCGAAACCAGCGGTAACTACAGCCGGGTGCGGAATACCGAGGGCAACACCGTCTGGGTGCTCAGCGGTGAATTGCAGGAGGAACCCAGTGCGCGCCAGCAGCTACCGGCGCTTGAAAGGCAGGTGGCCGAGCTGGAAGAGGAGCTTGGCGGCATCAACGAGACCTGGGAGGAGCGGGTCTCGGCGATGACCGAGACGCTGGAGGTTCGCGAGCAGCGCATCGCCGAGCTGGAGGCGAGCAATCACCAGCTCGACAGCGAAGCTGACCAGTCACGCCAGACCATACGCCAACTGCAGGCGCGACTGGACACCCAGGAAGAGGATCTGTTGATTCGCTATTTCATGTATGGCGGCGGGGTTGCCGGTGCCGGTCTCCTGGTGGGGCTGATCATTCCCCATCTTCCACGCAAGCGACGCAAACGCGACCGCTGGTTCTGATGCCGGCGGTTCTGAAGGAGAGGCTATGGCCGAGGAGTGGCTAAATCGCTGGCGGGAAGGGCGAATCGGGTTTCATCGCCCACAGGTACATCCGGCACTGATTGAGCACTGGCCACTGCTTGGGGCGAAGCCCGGTACCAAGGTGCTGGTGCCGCTCTGCGGCAAGAGCGTGGATATGCGCTGGCTAGCTCAACACGATCATCCGGTGCTGGGCATCGAGCTTGTCGAGGAGGCGATCGAACAGTTTGTCGCCGAAGGCACCGGGGAGATCTCCCGCTATCGGCAGGAGCCTTTTGCGGTCTGCCGACAGGGCAGCGTCGAGCTGTGGTGTGGTGATTTCTTCCATTTCCATATCGAGCAGGCTGCCGAGATTGGTGCCTTCTATGACCGGGCGGCTCTGATCGCCCTGCCACCGGCGACTCGCCAGCGCTACGCCTTTCACCTTGCCCAGTTGATCCCACCTGGTGCGTGTGGGTTGCTGATCAGCCTGATGCGTGCTCCGGGAGACGAGGGCGGACCGCCCTTCAGTGTCTGTGCCGACGAGGTGCGCGAACTCTTCGAGCCCAACTTCCTGGTCACCCACCTGGAAGATGGGCAGCCGGAAGAGGGGAGTGGCTTTCGTGAGAGTGTGTGGGCGATGGTCCGACGAGGCCCGAAAGTGTGATCGACCACGGCAAGACGGCGACCGTGGTGTTGCCCGGCACGGGCAACAACCACCGACCTGGGCAACCTCCGCTAGGCGCCTGACGGCGCCAGTCGCGATGCGGAGTCGGAGCGCCGAACCGAGCGCTCCAACAGTGCCTCTATCTACCGACGGTGCCACACCTTTGTCGGAGGAAGCTTCAGCTCACGACTGGAGGCCGAAGGCTCCCGCGGGGGCACTCGGCGTTGGCGATAGTGGATAACGCGGCGGCCTCCGCCAGGCGCCTGCTGAGTCTTGTGCGTCATCAGCTATTGTGTTGCCTCAGCGTGCCAGCAGTTGCCCCAGTTCCGGGTCGCGGAACGCACGGTCGAGGCCGTCGCTGAGCAGGTCGTTGAGCATGCGCGCGTTGGTGTCGCGATCCGGTCGAAACGCATAGCTCTGGGTGCGGCGTGAGGTATAGGTGCCGGTATAGGTGTTGCCACCGTTGACCGCCCGGGCCTCAAAAACCGCCTCCAGGCGGGCTTCATCGATGACAGGCCGGCTTTCGCCTCGCTCGTACCCCAGGTGGAGCAGGGTGAGGGTCAGGCTGGGCCGCCCCTCTGCCGGCTCCGTGGTCGGCGAAAAGCCCATCTCTCGCACAGCACGCTCGGCTTCGCGCTGCAGCCGCGGCACCAGTTCGTGGGCGCTGACGGTAATGGTGGAGGTCGCCATGGCACTGCCGCTACGGGTGCCGATCACCTCGCCATCGCGGTCATCCACGGCCATTACCGTGATGGCCTGGCCGCTGCCGCTGGTTGGGACATCGGCGGTGCGTTGTGGATCCAGCTGCAGGTAGTGCGGGCTGGCACAGCCTGCCAGCAGCGCGCCTGCCACCAGTAAGGCGGCTGCACGCAGAAAGGGGCGTCGAGTCATCTGGGGCTCTCCTGGGATATGAGAAAGGAAGGCGCCGGGAGGTGGCGAGGTATAGTGATCTTCAAGATCGAGCGCATGACGTTGGGCCGGCGCAGGTGGCGAGTATAGCCGCGACATGGCCAACGGCAACAGCGTTGAGTGCACCGGTGGCAGAGCGGTTACAATGGGGCTCCATTCAGGGAGAGCGCTCATGATTCGACCCGCAGCCACGGAAGACATGCCGCAACTCGTCGATATCTGGCTGCGAGCCTCGCAGCTGGCCCACGACTTCATTCCCGCCGAATTCTGGCAAGACCGCGCCCAGGACATGGCTAGCCATTATCTGCCCAATGCCGAGACTCACGTACTGGAGCTGGGCGGCAGCATCATCGGATTCGCGGCCCTCAATGGCGATCACCTGGAGGCCCTGTTCATCGACCCGGACTTCCAGCGCTTTGGCCATGGTACGCACTTGATGGCCCATGCCATGGCGTGCCGTGAGCGGATCACCCTGTGCGTCTATTCGCGCAATGTGCGTGCCGTATCGTTCTATCGCAGGCTCGGTTTTCAGTCGATGGAGGATCGTCTCGAGCCGATGAGCGGCGAGAGCGAAACCCTCATGGCCTGGTCCCGCGAACACCACGTCCAGTGAGCCTGGCACCTATCGATCCAGCTCAGGCGGCCTCGAGTCGCTTGCGTTCCGGCGTGCTGCGCTCGTCGGGAAATCGGTGCCAGCGCCGCGGCACCGCGAACAGACGCATGCCGCGGATCAGCTTCAGGCGCTCGTAGTCGGCATGACGCACGGTCGCCAGCCAGGGTTCCCCCAGCCAGTCGGCTTCCAGCTCCACCCGGACCTCGGCGCCCACCGGCGAGATCGCCGTCACGGTGACCGGCAGGTGGGCGTTGGCCGTGGCGTTTTCCACCAGCTCCACCTCGTGGGGACGCAACAGCAGCTCTTCCGCTCCGTCGGGCAGGTCCACTGCCAGTCGGGCATCGCCGCAGGTCAGCACCCCATCCCGCACCGAGCCTTCCAGATGATTCACATCACCCAGGAACTCGAACACGAAGCGGTTGGTCGGCGACCGGTAGAGGGTATCCGGGGTATCGATCTGTTCGATGCGGCCATTGCTCATCACCACCACCCGGTCGGATAGCTCAAGGGCCTCTTCCTGGTCGTGGGTGACGAAGACACTGGTGAAGTTGAGTTCATCGTGCAGGTGGCGCAGCCAGCGGCGAAGTTCCTGGCGCACCTTGGCATCCAGCGCACCAAAGGGCTCGTCGAGCAGCAGCACCTCGGGGCGCAGGGCCAGCGCCCTGGCCAGCGAGACACGCTGCTGCTGGCCGCCGGATAGCTGTGCGGGATAGCGTTTCGCCAGGTCCTCGAGCTTGACCATTTCCAGCAGTCGATGCACCCGTGCGCGGATCTCGCCGCTGGTGGGCCGGCTCTTGCGCGGCATCACGGTGAGACCGAAGGCCACGTTGTCGAACACGGACATGTGGCGAAACAGCGCGTAGTGCTGAAAGACGAAGCCGATACGCCGGTCGCGGACATGCAGGTTGGTAACATCCCGATTGCCGAAAAGAATGCGACCGGCGGGTTCGCGATCGGCGGTCTCCAGGCCGGCCATGATGCGCAGCAGGGTCGTCTTGCCGGAGCCGGAAGGGCCCAGCAGGCCCACCAGTTCGCCATCCCGGATGTCCAGGTTCACCGGCTCCAGGGCACGGCTCGTACCGAAGTGCTTGGCGATATTCTGAAGGCGGATGCTCATGCGTGAACCTCCCGGCGCGCAGCGCGCCATTCCAGGCTGGCCTTGGCAACCAGCGTGAGCAGGGCGATGAAGGCCAGCAGCGATGCGCTGGCGAAGGCGCCCACGGTATTGTAGTCCTGGTAGAGTTGCTCCAGGTGCAGTGGCAGGGTGTTGGTCTGGCCGCGAATGGCCCCCGAAACCACCGAGACGGCGCCGAACTCCCCCACCGCACGGGCGTTGGTCAGTATCACGCCATAGAGCAGTGCCCAGCGGATATTGGGCAGGGTCACTCGGCGAAAGACGGTCCAGCCAGGTGCGCCCAGGGTCACGGCGGCCTCTTCTTCCCGGGAACCCTGGGCCTGCATCAGCGGTATCAGCTCCCGGGCCACGAAGGGGCAGGTGACGAAGATGGTCACCATCAGGATGCCGGGCCAGGCGAACATCAGCTGGATATCATATTGGTCCAGCCAACTGCCGAGCCAGCCGGTGCGGCCATAGAGCAGCAGGTAGATCAGGCCGGCAACCACCGGCGAGACCGCAAAGGGGATATCGATCAGGGTCTGCAGGACCCGGCGGCCGGGAAAGCGAAAGCGAGTGACCAGCCAGGCGAGTGCCACGCCGAACACCAGGCAGACGGGAATCGTCAGCAGGGCGATGAACAGCGTGAGGCCAATGGCCGCCACGGTGTACTCGTTACTGACGTTGCTCCAGAACACCCCCACCCCTTGGGCAAAGGCCTGGGCGAAGATGGCTACCAGCGGCAGCAGCAGGAACAGTGCCGACAGGGCCACGGCCAGAAAAACGAGCAGGCGCCGAACCCGGGGCGCATCACCGATCCGTTGCATCAGCCGCCCCTCCATGCAGCCGCTTGATGAAGCGGCCCTGCCAGATGTTGATCACCAGCAGCAGTGCAAGCGAGACGAACAGCACCACCGAGGCGATGGCCGAGCGCCGGCGTAGTCGTACTCCTGCAGCTTGACGAAGATCATCAAGGCGGTGATCTCGGTCTCGTAGGGCATGTTGCCGGCGATGAAGATGATGGCGCCGAATTCGCCCAGCGAGCGGACGAAGGCGAGCCCGGTGCCGGTGACCAGGGCCGGCCACAGGTGCGGCAGGATCACGCGGCGAAAGGCTGTGCCGTCCGAGGCACCCAGCGTCAGGGCGGCTTCATCCACCTCGTGGGGCAGGTCCTCCAGCACCGGCTGTACCGTGCGAACCACGAAGGGAATGCTGGTGAAGGCCATGGCCAAAGCGATACCCACCCAGGTATAGGCGACCTGGAAGCCCAGCGGCTCCAGCAGCCGCCCCATCCAGCCGTTGCTGGAGTAGAGCGTTGCCAGGGTGATGCCGGCGACGGCGGTGGGCAGGGCGAAGGGCAGGTCCATCAGTGCGTCGAGCAGGCGCTTGCCGGGAAATTCGTAGCGCACCAGCACCCAGGCGAGCAGCAGCCCGAAGGCGCCGTTGACCAGGGCGGCCACCGCGGCGGCACCGATGGTGACCATGTAGCTGGCCACCACCCGGCCTTCGGTGATGATCGCCCAGTACTCGGCCAGGCTGAGCCCGGCCAGCTGACCGAACAGCCCGGTCAGCGGAAGCAGTAGCACCAGCGAGATGAACATCAGGCTGATGCCGAGCGAAAGGCCGAAGCCCGGCAACACCCGCTTGGGGGTGCTGCCGGCGCGAGTCGCGAGTGTGATCATCAGCGGCGCTGTAACTGGTCCAGCAGGGCGCCGCCAGCGAAGTGCTCGTCCATGGCCTGCTCCCAGCTACCGACGATATCCTCGACCCGCAGCAGCTCGGTTTCGGGGAACTGATCGGCAAACTCCTCCACGACCGCCTCGTGATGGACGCGATAGTTGAAGCCGGCCAGCATGCGCTGGGCCTCTTCGCTGTAGAGGTACTCGACGTAGGCCTGAGCCAGGTCCTGGGTGCCATTGCGCTCGGCATTGGGCTCGACCACCGCCACCGGAAATTCGGCCAGGATGCTGACCGGCGGCACGATGACCTCATAGTCATCTTGGCCGTACTCGCCGCGGATGTTGTTGACCTCGGACTCGAAGCTGATCAGCACATCGCCGAGACCGCGCTCGATGAAGCTGGTGGTGGCGCCGCGGCCACCGGTATCGAACACCGCTACGTTGCGCAGGAAGGTGCGCATGAAGTCGTGGACCTGTTCTTCGTCGCCATCGAACTCACGGTCGGCAAAGCCCCAGGCCGCCAGGTAGGTGTAGCGACCGTTACCGGAGGTCTTGGGGTTGGGGAAGACCATCTTGACGTCTTCACGCACCAGGTCGTCCCAGCTCTCGATACCCTTGGGGTTGTCCTTGCGCACCAGGAAAGCCGTGGTCGAGTAGTAGGGCGAGGCATTGTTGGGCAGCTGCTCCTGCCAGTCCTCGGCCACCAGGCCGGCATCGGCGAGCACCTGGACGTCGGTTACCTGGTTGTAGGTCACCACGTCGGCGCGCAGCCCCTGAAGAATGGCGCGGGCCTGGGCGGAGGAGCCGCCATGGGACTGCTGGATGGCGATTTCCTCGCCCTGCTCTGCCTGCCACCAGTCGCGGAATTCCGGATTGATGGCGGAGAAGAGCTCACGGGCAATGTCATAGGAGGAGTTGAGAATCTCGCGCTCGGCGGCCAGGGCCGGGGTGGCAAGGCTGACACCCAGGGCAACGGCAAGTGCGGTGCGGCGAACGGTGGACAGCAGATGCATGCGAGTCACTCCAATCAGGAAACAGTGGTGACAAGGTTAATTCTGACAATGAGGAATTACAATCATGCTTTTTATTCGTTTTTGAAATATCACTGTGGCACTTTACCTCGTTCCTGCGGGCCCATTCCCCCGCCCCTGGCGGTTCCTGCTAGAATGCGGGCCTCTCTTTACGAGCGATAGCCTGGACATGACATGACCGACGCGACCCGCGATTTTCTCATTGCCCCCTCCATTCTCTCCGCGGACTTCGCCCGCCTGGGCGAGGAGGTGGATAACGTACTGGCTGCCGGTGCCGATATCGTCCACTTCGACGTCATGGACAATCACTACGTCCCCAACCTGACGATCGGCCCCATGGTATGCGAGGCGCTGCGCAAGCATGGCGTCACGGCGCCCATCGACGCCCACCTGATGGTGAAACCGGTGGACCGCTTGATCGGCGACTTCATCGATGCCGGTGCCACCTATATTACCTTCCACCCCGAAGCCTCGGACCATATCGACCGCTCCCTGCAGCTGATCCGAGACGGCGGCTGCAAGGCGGGGCTGGTCTTCAACCCGGCCACGCCGCTCTCCTACCTCGACCACGTGATGGACAAGGTCGATATGGTGCTGCTGATGAGCGTCAACCCGGGCTTCGGCGGCCAGACCTTCCTGCCCGGCACCCTGGACAAGCTGCGTGAGGCGCGCCGACGCATCGACGCCTCGGGCCGGCCGATCCGCCTGGAGATCGATGGCGGGGTCAAGGTCGACAATATCGCCGAGATTGCCCGCGCGGGAGCCGATACCTTCGTGGCCGGCTCCGCGATCTTCAAGGCCGCCAACGCTGCCGATCCCCACCGATACGACAGCGTGCTCCGTGACTTCCGCGAGCAGCTGGCCGGGGTCAAGGCGTCCTCTCCGTGAACGAGGGCGCCCAGGCCCCGCTATGGCATCTCTACCTGATCGAGACCGCCGGCGGGGCCCTCTATACCGGGATCACCACCGACGTCGACAGGCGCATGGCCCAGCATGAGGCGGGGCGGGGCGCCAAGGCGCTGCGTGGCCGTGGGCCGCTTACGCTCGTGCATCAGGAACCGGTGGGTAGCCACGGGGATGCGCTGCGGCTGGAGGCACAGGTCAAGCGTCTTTCGGCGGTGGGCAAGCGTAGCTGGCTCGAGAGTCGGCCGGTCGGCGAGGAGTTTCCATGCACCCCATCCTGAAAGACATACGGCTGATCAGTTTCGACCTGGATGGCACCCTGGTGGACTCGGTGCCCGATCTGGCAGCGGCGGTGGATGCCAGTCTTGGCGAGCAGGGCCTGCCGCCGGCAGGTGAGGCGCGGGTGCGCGACTGGGTCGGCAACGGCTCGTGGAAGCTTGTCGAGCGGACGCTGACCTTCGCTCAGGGGCACATGCCCGGCGAGGGGGCCCTTGCCCGTGCCCATGAGGCCTTCCTCAAGCACTATGGCCGTGATCCCGGCTCGCGCACTCGGCTCTACCCCGGGGTGCGCGAAGCACTCGATGCCCTCCAGGCAGGTGACAGGATCCTGACCCTGGTTACCAACAAGCCCTTCGCCTTCATTCGGCCGATCCTGTCGCAGTTCGGCCTGGAACGGCATTTTGCGCTCTGCCTGGGCGGTGACAGCCTGCCGCAGAAGAAACCCGACCCGGCCCCGCTGCTGCATCTGGCCGCTCACTTCGACATGCCTGTGCAGGCCTGCCTGATGGTGGGCGATTCCCGCCATGACATCGATGCCGGCCGGGCCGCCGGGTTTCGAACCCTGGCGGTTCCCTACGGCTACAATCATGGTGAACCGGTGCAACTGAGCCGGCCGGATGCGCTGGTTGATTCACTGGCGGAACTCGTTTAGGGTCGATTTTCGAACCCTATCAATGACCTCGGATTCATTCCGTTTGCCTATCCCGCGGGACACGCTTCGATGGACAGCATGATGCTGCATGACCCCTCCTCTGCGCGTGGCAGCCTTCTCCCGGCCGTCACCTCGATGGTGCCGTTTGTTGCCGAGCCTGTCGGCCGGCGATGGTGACGCTCAGTCGAGCATCACCCGTACGCCACCCGACACCATCCTTACTTCGAGGAAATCGTCATGATGACGCCCGAACGTTTCCGTGACCTGGCCGAGGCCGGCTACAACCGTATTCCAGTCACCCGCGA
>NZ_AZQX01000341.1:0-11403 GCF_000568385.1 Halomonas sp. BC04 | reverse complement strand
CCAGGGTGTAGAGCGGGCAGCGCAGCAGGGCCGCCAGCCGGAATGGACCCTCGGGGAAGAGCGCCGGGGCACCGAGAAAGTCGAGGCGACGGCTGCGCTCACCGGACAGCGGCAGCCGGTCGGCGGCGATGATCACATAGCCTCCGGCGTGGATGCGCTCGGCGAGAAGCTGGGCGGTGGCCGGGGTGATCTCGCTGACTTCGAGCACCTGGGGGCGGGGGCGCCCGGTGACGCGTTCCAGCAGGGTATTGAACTTGCGCGCATTGCGGGTATGCATCATCACCGTCAGATCGAGGCCTGGATGACGCTCGGCCAGTGCATTGACCACATCGAGATTGCCGTGGTGGGCGACCAGAATCAGGCCGCCCTGTCCGGTCGCGATGGCGGCGCTGAAGCGGGCGATGCCGTTGCCGGCCAGGCGCTCGTCGGCGATATCGCCGCTCCAGGCGGCGACCTTGTCCATCAGGGCATCGGCGAAGGCCAGGAAGTGTCGATAGCCGAGCCACAGCCGCTTGCCAGGGTGTCGGGCAAGAGCGGGGTCGAGGCGCTGCAGGTACGCCTGGGAGGCGCGGCGTGCCGTGCCATGCAGCAGGAAGTACCACAGCATGACCGGCCCCAATAGCACTCGAAAGGGCCAGCGCCCTAGGTGGCGTTGAGTGGCCACCATCAGGCGCATCCCGACGAGGCTACCGCGCTCTCCGATTCGTGCCCAGTGTTGGCTCATGGGCTTGCCTTCACGGGCGTTCTTCGCCATCGACGGGCCAGCAGGCGGGGCAGGCGCAGCAGCATGCCGACGAACAGGCGGGCATGCATGGCGCTGATCTGGCGGTTGTCGCGCCACAGGGCGAAATGGCTCACGCCATCACGTGGATAATGCACCCGCACGGGCAGGTTGCGTAGCGCGCCCCCGGCCCAATGCCAGCGTACCAGCAACTCGGTATCGAAGGTCATGCGGTCGCCGCAGGCGTGTCGGGCCAGCAGCGAATTGAGAGCCGCGATCGGATAGAGCCTGACGCCGCACATCGAGTCGCGGATCTCCCCCGACAGCGTGTTTATCCACACCCAGATATGGGTCGCGTAGCGGCCGTACAGGCGTGCGCGAGGGACGCTGGCATCATAGTGCGGGTAGCCGACCACCAGTGTGTCGGGAGCGCTATCGAGGTATGCCAGGAACGCGGGCAGGTCCTCGCTGGCGTGCTGGCCATCGGCGTCGACCTGCAGGGCATGGGTATAGCCCAACTGCTGAGCTTCCGCGAGCCCGGCACGCACCGCAGCACCCTTGCCGCGGTTGGTGGGAAGGCGCAGCAGATGGTGGCCGGGGTGTGTGGCGAGGCGGTCGAGTTCGGCCGCGCACGCCGCACTGCTGCCGTCGTCCACCAGCACGATCGGCACTCCCAGGCGCTCAGCTCGGTGCAGACCGGACCGATCGTGTCGGGGTGATCGTAAACCGGTACCAGGGCGCAGGGGCGAGGCTCAGGCATGTGGCGCCTCCGATCGAGGTTGCAGGCGGACCCGGCCAGCGCAGTGCCGCCCCTGGTGCGAGTCGAGAACGAAGGCGATGCCCTCCTCGCGACGCGTCAAAGCAAGCGTGAAGCGTGTCCCGGGCTGGAGTGGGCGCTGGAACTTCAGGCGTTCGATACCCTGGAAATCACCCAGTTCGCCGAAGCTCTCGCGGGCCAGCTGAATGGCCCATTGCACCATGACCACACCGGGCACCAGGGGATATTCATCGAAATGGCCTTCGAGGTACGCCAGACGTTCCGGGACCTCGAGAGTCAGGGTGCAGGTCTCGGCGGTCCGGCGATGCTCGCCCAGCAACGTGGGGCCCTGGCATCGTCGAGGTCGGCGAACAGGCGCTTGATCAGGCCGCGATCGAGCTTGCCCTGTGCATTGCAGGGCAGGGCATCGACGCAGCGCCAGTAGCGCGGAATGGCCACCTGCTCCAGGTGTGTCGCCAGGCGTGAGCGCAGGCCCTGTATAAGCCCGTGGCGGGTGGCGTGTTCATGCGGCATGGCGTCGCCATGTGCGGTGATCACCGCCCCCAACCGACCATCGCCGCGACCGAGGTCAATGCAACGTGCATCGATGATCTCAGGGGCCTCGGCCAGGGTACGCTCGACGTAAGCCAGCGAAACGCGCTTGCCGGCGATCTTGACTACGCGATCGGCACGGCCCAACAGCTCGAAGCCGTCGCCCCTGGGCGAGACACGGTCGGGTTGCTGCCACCAGGCGTCGGGTGTTTCGAGAAATGCCGAACGCAGCAGTAGGCGCTCGCTGTCGAATGATAGCCCTACCCCCGGCAGGGGTTGCCAGGTGCTGTCTCGGGCTTGACGTCGCTGGGCGATTCCGCCGGTTTCGGTGCTGCCGTAGATTTCGATCACCGGTGCGCGTAACAGGTGCTCGGCGTGTCGGGCATGTTGTGAGGCGAGGGGCGCTCCGGAAGAGAACACTCGACGTGGTGCGGGATAGTCGGTCCATGGCAGGTGGTCGGGCATGCGCGACAGCTGGGCTGGAGAGCTCACCACCACCGGCGTCAGCCCGGCGCGGCCAACTTCCGCAAGCCGACTGGCAAGCACTTCGGGGTAGCGGCAGTCGTCACCGCAGAAGGGGGCGCCGGTAGAGAGTGGATGCAACACGCCAGCAAGCAGGCCGTAGATATGCTGGTGGCTGACCTGGGAGATCACTGCGCTGTCGGCCAGCGGCCACAGCATGGCATGGGCGGCCAGCTCGGCATCGAGCTGGTCGAAACGCTTGCCCAGGCGCACGGGGTCGCCGGTGGAGCCGGAGGTATACAGCACCACGGCGGTGGCGGCAGGCGATGGCGTGAGAGGCGGTGGCAGGGTGGCGGCGGATGCCTCCGGCGCATCGGGGAGCACGCCGTCGACCTCGGTAGTCAGCCTGGCCAGAGTCTCGGGGCGGTCATCGGCCGGCAGGACAGCGACACGGCCGCTCTCCCACAGCGCTATCAACGCGGCACAGAAGGCGTCGGGCCGACGCTGGCAGAGCAGCCACCGGTCGCCAGTACGGCCGGCCAGCCAGGCGCGCCAGGCCAGGATGCGTTCGCTCAAGGCACCCGGCATGACCCAGCCGGGTGGCAGCCCGGGAAGGGACGCGTCGTGGACAGGGCGCCGCCAGGGTGCCTGGCTCAGGGCGATGAATGTCACGTCGAGGATCTCCGCAATCGCTGGCGCAGCAGCCATTCACCAGCAAACATCAGGCCGATCAGCCATAGCTGATGACGCCGTTGTACAGCGACCATATGGCCAGTTCGGCGTAGAGTGCCGTCCAGGCGGCAATGCCGCCGTTGACGACGAAGAAAACACACCAGGCCCAGGTGACGCGGCGGGTATAGCGTACCCCGGCCGGCGACAGCGCGGGTTCGCGCAGGCGCGCCAGGCGCTCGGCGATTGGCATGGGGCCGCCCAGGCTGGTCAGGAAAATGGCCAGCATGATGGCATTCACGGCGATCGGATAGGCGCGCATGCCGAGTTCGGCATGGCCCAGCCCGCCCACGGTGAGCAGCAGCACCGCGCCAGCGAGAGCCAGGCGGCGAGCCTGGGGCAGGCGCCAGGCGAGCAGGGCCGCGCCGATGGCCAGCAGGGGCCAACTGCCCAGCGTGCCGTGTAGCGCGAACGCCAGGAGCGGCCAGGCCAGCGCGACGAGCATGCCGAGCCACTTGATACCGGGGAGCGACATGGTTCAGCGCTGCATCAGCCGTTCGACGGCATTGACCACGTCGTCGATGGTACGCACCGCCTTGAAGTCGTCGGGGTTGATACGCCGCCCGGTGAACTGTTTGAGCTCGACCACCAGATCCACGGCATCGATGCTGTCGATGTCGAGATCCTCGTAGAGACGGGCTTCGGGTCTGATGTCGTTGGCCTCGAGTTCGAACAGCTCGACCAGGGTCTTGCGCACGTGGTCGAAGACCTCGGCATGACTGGTAGTAGCAGCATCAAGCGACACGGCGGGCCTCCACCAGGGCTTTCAGTGCATTCAGGCTGGCGAAGTGGCGGCGAGTTTCCTCGGCTTCGGCATCCAGTTTGATGCCGAACCGTTTCTGCAGTGCCAGGCCGAGTTCCAGAGCATCAATGGAATCCAGGCCCAGCCCCTCGCCGAACAACGGAGCGTCGGGGTCGATATCGCTGGGGGCAATATCCTCGAGCTCCAGCGTATCGATGATCAGCCGTTTGAGCTCAAGTGACAGTTCTTGCATCTCGTTCATTATGAAATTGTTCCAGTTCCCTGTTGAAGTGATCGCTCAGCCGACGTGTCAGTTGTCTTGCGGCCTGCCCGGTCGGCTGCTGGTTATCGTCGTTGATGGGCAGGTCTTCGAGTACGCGCAGTTCAAGCTGCACCTTGTACCGGGGAATATGGTACCAGGGCTCGCCTTTGGTCAGGGTGGTAGGCTTGCAGCTTATCAGCACCGGGGTGATATCGGTTGCGGTACGCAGGGCGATGTTGGCGCCACCACGCCGAAACTTGATCGGACGCTGTGGAGTGGTGCGGGTGCCTTCCGGGAACAGCACCAGGGAGCTTCCCCTCGCCAGGCTCTTCCTGGCGGCATCGAGTACCGCTTCGGGGTCGCCGTTGGTGATATAGCCCGCTGCCCGGATTGGCCCTCGAGTGAAGGGATTGGTGGCCAGTCGCCCTTTGACGATGCAGTCGGCATGAGGCATGTGGGCCAGCAGGAAGATGACATCGATCAGCGACGGATGGTTGGCCAGTACCAGCAGCCCGGGGCGCTGCAGCCGTTCCTGGCGATCGAAGTGATAATCGAGCACACCAAAAACCTGCATCAGGCCGATGAAAGCCCGGAAGCAGCGCTGGATAAGGCATCTTGCCAGATAATGGCGTCGTTCGTTGTCGCGTACACATACGCTCAACAAGGGAGCGACCACCAGGCCGATGAAAAGGCCGCCGATGCCGAAGGCGATGAAGGAGAGCGCCGTGCCCAGTCCGCGCCACCATCTGTCCAGATTCATTCTGACTCCAACTGCCACCGTTGCCGGCCATCAAGGTAGGAGACATCACCATTCAGCCAGCTAATCACCTCGAGGGGTGTCGGGTGGGCGGTGTGCACCGAGTCAGAGGCCATCAACCGCCGCCCTGGGGTCAGCGTCAGCCGCATGCCGACCGCACAGGCGGTACCGGGATGCTCCGTGCACCCATCGTAGGCCGAAGGAAGGGGGCCTTCCGAAAACACCGCGACAACGGCTTGGTGGCCTTCCACAAGGTAGCCTAAGGCCTCATGCAAGAGGGCATCGAACTCGTCGCCACAGGCTCCCAGTGCCTGGATGGGGCGATGGTGCTGGCGAGCGATGGAGTGTACCCCTAGTACGGCATTGTGTACCGACATGGAAAAGCGTGTCGGTGATAGAGGGTCGCCGAGTTCCAGGGCTTCAAGCATCGATAGGGTATGGGTGGTATCGCCGTGACGGGAAGCATGTACCAGCGGGAAGTCCGAGCCGGGATCGAGGGTGGCGAGGATCTCGCAGGTGGCGCGGCCCGCAGCATCGAGACGGCGACGCAGCATCGCCGGCAGTGCATTGCCCGGCGGAGATAAGATGCGATGTCCAGGCTCGCTGATGGACGTTACCTCATCCGCAAGCCAGCCTCGCCAATCTTCGAGATGTAAGGATCGGTGCATTATTGTCATCTCGGCCAGGCTCGAAGTAGCGCAATGTTAACTTAGTTGAATAGCCAACCCAAATGTGAATTCCGATAGCGGTTGTACAGGTGCTGTATAATATCGAATTATTCTAATGTTATCCTTTCAAGCTTTACCGTGTGGATAAGCTATTGAAAATCCGAAAAAGCTGATATAACGAGGCTGTTGTCGTGACTGGGTCGGAGGGCATGCTTCACAGTAGGTTGCTGGGGGTGAAAGAACTGATGGTCCTTGAGCGGTAGACGCCATTTTAAACTTGAAATTGGGGGCTGTCTTGAAACGAAATAAATATGCAGGAATTGTGGTGGTTGTCTTTCTCATCTTGCTTTCGGGGTGTGCAACGGGTCGAAGTGAAATCTCAGTTTCGGTCCCGGAAGTGAGATCGGGTCAAGATTCTGGTGTTGGGAAAGATGTAGTGATAAGCAATGTGATTGACCGGCGAGCCTTTGAGGAGTCTCCGAGAGAACCAAGCACTCCCTCGCTTGGTTCAGGAGGGGTTGGTCAAGCATCGGATGAGACCAAAGCGAGGGCTGTCGGGAGGAAGCGGAATAGTTATGGCAAGGCGATGGGTGACATTCTGTTGGAAGGCGGGCTGACAGTGGAGGAAGTCGTGCGCAGCAGCCTTTCCGTTGCCCTGCAGCAGGCAGGCTACAATGTTGTCAATGGACTCGCCGAAGCCAGAGATGATGTTTTAATCATGGATGTATATATTGACGAGTTCTGGGCATGGTTCAATCCAGGGTTCTGGGCGATTACGCTAAATACTCGTATTACCACTGACTTGGAGTTGAGTTCTGAGGCAGGCAGTGAGCTAGTAAGCATTCATGCGAAAGAGCGCCGGCAAGTTGCGACTGAGGGGGCGTGGATTGAGATAATCGAAAAGGCACTACAGGATTATAGAGAGGAAGTGGTAATGATGGCTCCACGACTTCTCTGATGGTGCGCGATATGCTGGAAACCCTTAAGTCCTGATGGTAGGAGTGCCCCGGTCAATCCGTATGAGCGGGGCATCCTTGTGCCCGAAGTTTCGGTGAGCTGGATTGCCGGTTGCCGGCCGCGCTAGCCGACCGGGTAGCGCGTTTCCAGCAGGCTGTCCTTGATCTTCTTCAGGTGTGGAAGGAAGTCTTCGCCACGCCGCAGGGTGACACCGGTGGCCAATACGTCGATCAGGGTGAGCTGGATCATTCGCGAGGTCATCGGCATGTAGACATCGGTGTCTTCGGGAGTGGCGACCTCAAGGGTTTCGGTGCACTCCCCGGCCAGCGGTGAGCCGGGTGCGGTGATGCCCAGCACCACGGCGCCGCTCTCCCGGGCCAGCCGCGCGATATCGACCAGTTCACGGGTGCGGCCGGTCCACGAGATCACCACGA
The DNA here is from genome assembly GCF_000568385.1 of Halomonas sp. BC04. Lineage (NCBI taxonomy): Bacteria > Pseudomonadati > Pseudomonadota > Gammaproteobacteria > Oceanospirillales > Halomonadaceae > Halomonas > Halomonas sp. BC04. Next base: position 4,362 of record NZ_AZQX01000341.1, on the reverse strand, counting down.
CCACGTCGCCGGTATGGCAGGCGGCGGCCACCATGCGTTGCATCAACACGTCCACGTAGGAAGTGACCGGCAGGTTGAAGCGGAAGAACTTGTGCTGGGCATCCTGTGCCACCGCTCCCGAGGCACCGAGGCCGAAGAAGTGGATCTGCTTGGCCTGGATCATATAGTCCACTACCCGCTCGATGCGTGCCGGGTCCAGCTCTCGGCTGGCCTCGTCCAGGGCTGCGATGGTGGCGCCAAATATCTTGCCGGTGTATTCGGCGGCGCCGTCGCCAGGCTCCACGGCCTGGCTGACATAGGGCGTGCCCCCTGCGAGGCTCTGGGCTAGCTTGATCTTGAAATCCGGGTAGCCCTTGGCATCGAAGCTGCGACAGAAGCGGTTGACGGTGGGTTCGCTGACCGAGGCAGCCTGTGCCAGGCTGGCGATGCTCAAGCCGGTAGCTCGGGCCGGGTCCGCTAGAATGACGTCCGCGACCTTGCGCTCGGAGCGGTTCAGCTCTTCGAGGCGCTGGCGAATACGCTGGAGCAGGTCGTGATTGGCCATGATGGATCGGGCTCTCCGTGACGGCATGGCGCGGTGCGCCGGGCAGTTGGGTGATGTGGTGATTTTACAACAAGCGGTTTGCTATCCTAGCGCGAACCCTCGTTAGGACGCGAACGGTAGCGATGTTGCGTCCTGTTTTATAGTAATATTACAGAATAAACTTGCCCGATGGTGCTTCCTTGGCGTATTTTTTTAGTAAGTTAACCAGATGGGGGCGTGCATGAACGTACATAAGCGGCTGGAAGACGACAGCCGGGCCGTTATCGACCTGGCACTCTTCGGTGCCTTGGGCGATCTGTCGCTGCGCAAGCTCTATCCAGCACTCTACCATCTGGATCGGGAAGGCCTGCTGCACGACGATACGCGCATCCTTGGGCTCGCACGCCAGGCACTGAAGGTTGAAGGCTTTCGCAAGCGGGTCACCGAAGCACTTCAGACCCACGTCAAGGGCAGCGAGCTGGACCGTAACGTGCTCAAGCGCTTCATGGCCCGTCTCGATTACCTGCAGCTGGACTTCGGCGCTGCCGAAGGCTACCAGGCAATCGGCGAGTGGCGCTCCGCCGTACGCCACGAGACCGTGATTTGCCCATTGGTGGTCTATCTGGCGGTACCGGCGAGCCTTTATGGCGAGATATGCGAGAACCTGCAGGGCAGCGGCAGCCTGGATGAGCTCTCTCGGGTGGTTGTCGAAAAGCCGATTGGCTACGACTACGAGAGTTCCTGCGAGATCAACGATGCCATTGGCTCGGTATTTCCGGAGTCGCGTATCTATCGCATCGATCACTACCTGGGCAAGGAGACAGTCCAGAACCTGATCGCCCTGCGCTTCGCCAATCCCCTGTTTGGCACCCAGTGGAACCAGAATCACGTCTCACACGTCGAGATAACCGTGGCCGAGCAGGTCGGCATCGAGGGGCGCTGGGGCTATTTCGACAAGGCGGGGCAGCTTCGCGACATGGTTCAGAACCACCTGCTGCAGCTGGTCTGCCTGATTGCCATGGATCCACCGGCCAATCTGGATGCCGATGCCATCCGCGACGAAAAGGTCAAGGTGCTCAAGGCGCTGGAGCCGTTCAGCGAGAATGCCCTGGGGCGCGACGTGGTGCGTGGCCAGTACATCGCGGGCTCCATCGAGGGCCAGAGCCTGCCCGGATACCTGGAGGAGGAGGGGGCCAACCAGGAAAGCGAGACCGAGACCTTCGTGGCCATGAAGACCGAGGTTTCCAACTGGCGCTGGGCCGGCGTGCCCTTCTACCTGCGCACCGGCAAGCGCATGCCGGAGAAGCTGTCGCAGATCGTCATTCACTTCCGCCAGCAGCCGCACTATATCTTCGACCCTGACCAGCGCAACCTGGCCGCCAACAAGCTGATCATCCGGCTGCAGCCCGACGAGGGTATCGCCCTGGAAGTGCTGACCAAGGACAGTGGCCTGGACAAGGGAATGCGGCTGCGCCGGGGGCCGCTACACCTGGATTTCGGCAGCGCCTTTCCCAAGGCTCGGATACCCGATGCCTACGAGCGCCTGCTGCTGGAGGTGATGAAGGGACAGCAGTATCTCTTCGTGCGTCGCGACGAGGTCGAGCACGCCTGGCACTGGTGCGATAGCCTGATTGCGGCATGGAAGGCGCTGGGCGATCCCCCCCGGCGCTATCCGGCGGGTTCATGGGGGCCGGTGGCTTCCATTGCCATGATTACCCAGGATGGACGCAGCTGGTATGAGGACTACTGATATGGCGATATCGGATGCCAAGCCCCGTGATCAACTCGCCGAACAGCTCGCCGAAGCGACGGCCGAGGCCCTTAGGCAGGATCTGGCCCGGCAGGAGCGTGTCCTTCTGGTCCTCTCCGGTGGATCGACGCCGGTGCCTTTCTTCCAGGCCCTGGCCGTGCGGGACCTTCCCTGGTCCCGCATCGACGTGACCCTGGCCGACGAACGCTGGGTTTCGGAGAGTGCCGAGGCGAGTAACGCCCGCCTGGTAAGGAAGCATCTGCTGGTAGGCCCGGCCGCATCGGCCAATTTCATTTCACTCATCACCGATGACGAGACGCCCGAGCAGGGCGTCGAGGCGGTTGCCCGCCGCATCGAGGCGCTGAGCTGGCCGGCAAGCCTGGTGGTGCTGGGCATGGGTGGGGATGGCCACACGGCATCGCTGTTTCCCGATAGCCGGGAGCTCGAGCTGGCACTTTCCACCGCGGAGCCCGTCGTCGCCGTGCGTACGCCAAGCCAGGCCCAGGCGCGTATTACCCTCAGCGCAGACCGGCTCCACCAGGCCCATCGGCACATCCTGCACATCACGGGCGGCGACAAGCGCAGCGTGCTGGCCCGTGCGCTGGCCGGTGACGATCTCCGCGAACTCCCCATCCGCGCCTTTCTGTCCTGTCCACTGGCCGTTTACTGGGCCCCTTGATCGTTTCTGGCCGACTTTTTGGAGTGCTTGCTCATGACCATCGAAAAACAGCTTCCCTCTACTCGGACCACCGAGCTCGACAGCATCTGCCTCAAGGCGGAGGTGATCCCGGTGCTGGCCATCGAGCGGTTGGAAGATGCCGTTCCCCTGGGGCGTGCCTGGTGGAGGGTGGCTTGACCGTGCTGGAGGTGACGCTGCGCACCGACTGTGCCCTGGAGGCGATCCGTCGTCTCTGCGAGGCGCTGCCCCAGGCCAGTATCGGCGTGGGTACCGTGCTGACCCCGGCCCAGTACCGCCAGGCCGAGCAGGCCGGCGCCGATTTCGTGGTGACCCCGGGGACCACCGAAGCGCTCTATCGCTATGGCGTGACCAGTCCGGTCCCCATGCTGCCCGGCGTTGCCACCGTCTCCGAGCTGATGACCGGCTGGCAATACGGCTACCGTCGCTTCAAGTTCTTCCCCGCCGAGGCCAGTGGGGGCGTCAAGGCGCTCAAGGCCTTTGCCGGCCCGATACCCGAAGCGCGGTTCTGCCCCACCGGCGGGATCGGCGTGAATAACGCCGAGGACTACCTCGCCCTGAAGAATGTCATGTGCGTGGGCGGCTCCTGGTTGACCCCCAAGTCGTTGATCGAGGCTGAGGACTGGGACGCCATCCGGTCACTGGCTCGCGAAGCCGCCGAGCGCTTCCACCACTGATCATCCTGTAGCTCCGTGCTCTCTCGACAGCCAGCGCTGTCTTTTCACCCGGCCCATTGCAGGCCGGGTTTTTTTCGCCAGTTGGCTTGGGCGAGTGGCCTATGGTCTTTGGCTATGCAAGCGCTGGCCGGTGGCACTCCGCGACGGTAGCGCCTGGGGAATCAGCGTTTCAGGTTGCCGGTCAGGCCCTGAGTCTTGCCAGGTCTGCATGGGTCGGCAGGGCGGCATAGGCGCCGGGACGGGTGACTGCTCTCCAACAGGCCATGCTGGGCTGGTAGTTGGAGCCAGTGTAGTATCCATCCAGTGGGGGTGCGCAAAAAAGTATTACTAGTCGGTACTCTATTGCGTGGAAGCTGGTGTGCTGAAGCCATAAGGTGACAGCACTGGTTGGCTGTACCAACGCCAGTACAAGTACAACAATTCAGGAGAATCCTATGTTGTTTAACCAGCATAAGGTAGCTGCTTTCGCATCCACAGTGGTGCTTGGCAGTGCCATGGCTGCATCGCCACTCAGTGCACAAGAAATCACCATTGCTGTTGCAGAGCAGCCAGAATCGCTCGACAGCTCCCATGCATATATTGCATCCCACTCGACCATTCTACGGAACATGTACGAAGCACTGACCGCTCGTGATCCGGGAACCGGGGACCTGCTGCCGGGTCTGGCAACAGACTGGGAGCAAATTGATGACCACACCTGGCATTTTCATATCAG
>NZ_AZQX01000340.1:0-5186 GCF_000568385.1 Halomonas sp. BC04 | reverse complement strand
GCAGGTCACCGTGGCGGCCCGTCCCAGCGGAATGAAGCTGTCCTCGGCCGTGAGCCGGTGCAGGCGGTGACTCTCAACGCCCCGCTCCACCAGGCCGGTAATCAGTTCCTCGCTGATCGAGCCGCTGCGGCGACACTCATCCACCACCAGCACCTGGTCGCAGTCGGCGACATGGCGATGAACGGCCTCATGGTCGATGGCGGTCAACCAGCGCAGGTCAACGATACGCAGGGCAATGCCTTCGGCCTCCAGGCGCACGGCGGCCTGCCGCGAAAGATAGACGCCGTTGCCATAGGTGACGATGGCGAGCTCGCGCCCCGCCCCCCACTGGCCCAACTCACCTACTGACAGGTAGTGCGCCGGCCCCGGGTCGGCGAAACACCACTGCTGGTCCCCCTCCTCGAGCAGGTCGCGATTGTGGTACAGGGCAATGGGCTCGAGCATGACCACCACGCGCTGCTCCTCGTCGGCCAGGCGTACCGCTTCCTGCATCAGCCCGACGGCGTCGGCGGCGTTCGACGGGCACGCCACCAGCAGGCCGGGAATATCGCGCAGCACGGCGATGGCGTTGTCGTTGTGGAAATGACCACCGAAGCCCTTCTGATAGCCGAGCCCGGCGATACGCACCACCATGGGGTTGGTGTACTGGCCGTTGGAGAAGAAGCTCAGCGTGGCCGCCTCGCCCCGCAGCTGGTCCTCGGCGTTGTGCAGGTAGGCCAGGAACTGGATCTCAAGAATCGGCACCAGGCCATTGTGACCCAGGCCGATACCGAGCCCGAGGATGCTCTGCTCGTCCAGCAGGGTATCGATCACCCGATGGGGGCCGAACTGTGCCTGCAGCTTCTGGGTGACACCATATACGCCCCCCTTGCGGCCGATATCCTCACCGGCCATCACCAGGTGCGGATAGCGGCTCATCAAGCGATGCAGCGACTGGTTGAGCAGCTTGGCCATGGGCGCGGGGGCGTTGTCGACGTCACCCTGCCACGGCTGCTGGCGACCTGGCCGCAATGGCGGCACGATGCTGGCCATGACCTGCTCGGCGCTTTCGAGCCGGGGACGGCGAATCGCCTCTTCGGCGACCTGGGCCACGCGGTCTCCCACGCTCGATAGAGGTCGCCAATCTGTACCTGGTCGAGCACGCCGTGGCGCTGGAGCAGCCCGGCGCTGACCAGCAAGGGGTCGCGCACCTCGTCGGCCTTGATCCGCTGTGGGGTCATGTAGGCCTGCTGGGCGTCGGAGCCCGCGTGGCCAAACAACCTCACGCAACGCATGTGCAGGAACACCGGCTGCCTGTGGCGGCGAGCGATGCGCGCTGCTTCACGGGCGGCTTGCCAGGTATCGAGCAGATCGAGGCCATCACAGCTCAGGTAATGGAAACCGGGACGAGCGCGCATGCTCGCCTCGATCCAGCCGTCGGGCGTGGGGGTGGAGATACCGATGCCGTTGTCCTCGCAGACCATCACCAGGGGCATGGGGGCGCCCTGGTAGGCGGCCCAGCCGGCGGCATTGAGTGCCCCCTGGGCGGTGGAATGATTGAACGACGCGTCGCCGAAACTGCAGACCACCACGCTATCCGCCGGCCATTCACCGCCGCCGCCCAGGCGTCGCCACAGGCCGAGCCCGTAGGCGGCACCCATCGCCTTGGGCAGGTGCGAGGCGATGGTACTGGTCTGGGGAGGGATATGCAGCGCCTTCGAGCCCAGCACCTTGTGGCGACCGCCGGAGACGGGGTCGTCGGACGAGGCAGCGAAGCTCAACAGTAGGTCCCAGAGCGGCGTCTGCCCAGGCACGCTGCGGCTGCGCTGGATCAGGAAGGCAGCGTCACGATAGTGCAGGAAGGCGGGATCGGTGGGCCGAAAGGCCCGGGCGATGGCGGCATTGCCTTCGTGGCCGGCGCTGCCGATGGTATAGAAGGCCTCGCCCCTGGCCTGCAGGCGGCGCGCATGCAGGTCCAGGTGGCGACTCATCAACTGGCTCTCGAACAGCTCGGCCAGGCCGGCGGGGCTGAGCCCGACCTCGTCGAGCGTCCACGCCTGTTCGGGTTCTGGCCAGTCGCCGGAACGCAAGGCAGAGAAGAACAGTTTTTCCTGGGGCAGCGGGTCGGCCACGGTAACGGGCTCCTGTCGGCATTCGCGAGGGTGAATGCCTACAGCCTAGCGCGCCTGCCTGATAAAGGGATAATATCGATATCCTTCATCAGGCATAGGCAACCCTTATGGATGTGCGCAGCCTGCGCTACTTCATCGCCGCCTACGAGAGCGGCTCGATCAGCGCCGCCGCCCGACGCTGCCATGTGGCCCAGCCCTCCATCTCCACGGCGCTGGGCCAACTGGAGGAGAGGCTCGGCACCCCGCTGTTCGAGCGGCACAGACGCGGCATCACCGCCACCGAGGAGGGACACCGGCTCTACCCCCTGGCGCGCCAGGTCAGCGAAAACCTGGACGCCATCGGCCGGTTGTTTCGTACCGATTCACCGCCCACCCCGGTCCGCCTGGGCCTGATGCGTTCTCTGGGGGCCAGTCGTATGACGACGCTGCTCAAGGAGTACATCGGCCGTGGTGACAACCTGGCCCTGACGCTGGTCAATCCGGAGGAGCGATGCGATGCACGCATCATCGGCGAGCAGGACCTGGCTCAGGGAGAGCGTTTCCAGCCGATCTGGCACGACAGCTATCGCCTGGCACTGCCCAGCGGACACCCCCTGGCCATGCAGACATCGATTGCCTTGGGCGATCTGGATGGACTGCCCTTCATCTGGCGCCACCCCTGTGCCGCCATGGAGCAACTCGCCATCGCCCTCAACGCGGCAGAGCTGCGCTGCCAGATACGAGCGCGCCTGCGCACCATCGAGTACACCCTGGGCCTGGTTGCCGCCGGGGTCGGAGCTTCCCTGGTACCGGCATGGCCGGAGATCCTCGCGCGACACGACGTGCAGTGCCGCCCCATCGACGGCCTGGCCATCCATCAGACCATTGGCGTCGCCTATCCGGCCCGCAATCCCCCTCCCGCCCTGGCACCGCTGCTGGCCCTGGGCAAGGAGGCGTGGGGTCAGGCCGGCAGCGACGAGGGTAGCCAATCGCGACCCGACGCCACGGCATCGTCCAGGCTTCGCCCCTCGCGGTAGAATGCCGTCAGCGCGGCGTGGAATGCCGCCGCCCGGTCCGACAGCCCCTCGCGCTCATAGCGCTCAGCCCTCGCCTCGACCCGGGCACGGAAGGCGTCACGATCCACCTCCGCCTCGCCACCCAGATTGTCGACGCTGACATTGAACTGGCGACCGCAGGCCCGCGTGAAGAGCAGCTCCAACGCCTGGGGTGCCACCTCCGCGGTCTCGAAGGCGCGCTGCTGCTCGCTATCGCGGCCGTCGGGAAGATACCAGTAGCCGTAGTCCTCCTGCCGACGCCGCCGCTCCCCGGCGATGCACCAGTGACTGATCTCGTGCAGGGCGCTGGCATAGAAGCCATGCGCGAAGATCACCCGATGATAGGAGCAGTCGGCATCGGCCGGCCGATACAGCGGCTCATCGCCACCGCGCACCAGCCGCGTATTGAAGGTGTCCTGGAAGAGTCCGTCGAACAGCGCGATCACATCGTCGAGTCGGTGGGTCACATGGCCTCCGGGTCATTGTGAGGACTCATTATAATCGAGGAGCCTTTCTCAGCGTTAAGTCCAACGGGCTACTGGTAACACAGCGGGCGAAAATCACCGCCCATTGCTAACATAACCGGCTCCCTCGGTCGTTGAGACGAGCCATTACGACGTCGTGGCGATCACTGTCGCCTGCATGGAGCATTATCCTTGGTTACGTTCCTCACCCAACTCGTCAGCGTCAGCCGCAAGGAAACGCGACCGCTGATCACCCTGGCGCTGCCGATCTGCGGCGCCCAGCTGGCCCAGGCCGGCATGAGCGTCGCCGATGTCATGATGACCGGACGCCTGAGCGCCACCGACCTGGCGGCGGTTTCCGTGGGTTCCAGTATCTGGCTACCGCTGATGCTGTTCATGACCGGCACATTGATGGGGCTCACCCCTATCGTCGCCCAGCTGCTGGGGGGAGGCACCACCGCCCGCATCCGCCCCAACGTGCACCAGGCACTCTGGGTGGCCTTGGCACTCGGCCTGGGCGCTGCCCTGCTGCTGTGGTTCACGGTGATGCCGATCTTCCGGCTGATGGAGGTGCCCGACGAGGTGGCAAGGCGCTCGGCAGCCTACCTCTCCGCCGTGGCCTTCGGCATGCCCGGGGTGGCCCTGTTCCAGGCCCTGAGAGCCTTCTCCGACGGCATGAACCACACCCGCCCGGCGCTGTGGATCAGCCTGGTGGGATTGGCCGTGAACATTCCCAGCAACTATGTGCTGATCTACGGCGGCGATGGTCTCACCGCCCTGTTCGGCGAGTGGCTGCCCGACTGGGTTCAGGCGCTTCCCGCACTGGGCGCCTTCGGCTGCGGTATCGCCACTGCGCTCTCCATGTGGGTAATGAGCCTGGCGATGATCGCCTACACCCGGCGCTCCCGGGCCTATGGCGAAGTCGAACTCTGGTGCGACCCCGCACCGCCCCGCTGGAAGCTGATCGGCGAGCTGCTCTATGTCGGCGTACCCATTGGCGTGGCGATCTTTGTTGAAGTGACCCTGTTCACCCTGATTGCACTCTTCATCGCCAGCCTCGGCGAAGTGACGGTCGCGGCTCACCAGGTCGCACTCAACTACACCTCGATCCTGTTCATGCTGCCGCTGTCGCTGAGCATGGCGTTGACCGTGCGGGTCGGCAATACCCTGGGGCAGGGCCGCCCCGATCATGCCCGTCTGGTGGCCTGGAACGGCATCGCCATCTGCCTGCTGGTGGCCGGGTTCAACAGCCTGCTGCTGTGGTTCACCGCCGAGCCGGTCATAGCCCTCTATACCCACGACCTCGAGGTGCAACGCCTGGCGGTTTCACTGGTCATACTGGCAATGGTCTATCAGGTTTCCGACTCGCTGCAGGTCAACCTGGCCGGAGCACTGCGTGGCTACAAGGATACGAGGATCGTCATGGTGATCACGCTGATCGCCTACTGGCTGGTCGGGCTGGGTGGGGGACACTGGCTGGGCATGCGTGGCCTTGCCGGCTGGAGCGAGCCCCTTGGGGTTCACGGCTACTGGATCGGCTTGATCGCCGGACTGACCGTAGCCGCCATGTTGCTCGG
>NZ_AZQX01000339.1:0-7329 GCF_000568385.1 Halomonas sp. BC04 | reverse complement strand
GGGCTTACGTCTGGCGCCAGCCCTGCGGCCAGCTCCGCCGCTACGGCAGCCCCCAGTGAACGCCCGAAAAACACGATCTCCTCGGCCGGGACCTCGGCCTCCTCGACCAGCCAGCGCCAGCTGGCCCGGGCATCCCTGGCCGTTCCGGCTTCCGATGGGCTGCCCTCGCTGCGGCCATAGCCCCGATAGTCGATGATCAGCACCGACAGGCCAAGCCGGTTGAACTGGCGAATCGAATCCAGGCGATGGGAGATATTGCCGGCATTGCCGTGAAAGAACAGCAGGCTGCCGCGTGGTTCATCGGCCGGTATCCACCAGGCATCCAGCGTCAGCCCATCCTCTGTCTCGAGATCGACCTGCTCCCACGCCATGCCACGGTCCGCCGGCGTCCCAATGTGTTCCCGCCCCATGTGCGGCAGGTAGAGCAGGCGGTCCTGGAAGAACCAGGCCAGCGCCACCACGACGGCATAGATCGCCGCGAGGGAAACGAGGATACGCAGCATTCGCTAGCCTCCCTGCCCGCCAGGCACCAGGCCATCGAGCACCTCGCGGATCTCGTCAGCGTCCAGTGTTTCACGCTTCTCCAGCGCCTGTGCCAGCGCATCCAGCGCCTCGCGGTACCGTTCCAGAAGGCGGCGGCCATGGGCCTCCAGCTCGATCAGCAAGCGCTGGATCTCCTCGTCGACCAGGCCTGCCATGGCCTCACTGTGCTCACGGGACTGGGCCATTTCCTTGCCGAGAAAGACATGCTCCTGGCTCTCGGAAAACATCACCGGACCGATACGCTCGCTCATGCCCCAGCGCCCCACCATCCTGCGTGCGAGCCGGGTCGCCTGCTCCAGATCGTTCTCCGCCCCGCTGCTGACCTCATCGAAGACGATGGACTCGGCCAGGCGGCCACCGAACATCACGGTAATGCGATCACGCAGGTAGGCCTCGCCCTGGTTATAGCGCTCCTCATTCGGCACCTGGGCGGTCACCCCCAGCGCCCGGCCACGAGGCAGCACCGTGACCTTTTCCAATGGATCGGCCTTGGGCAACAAGTACGCCAGCAGCGCATGGCCCGATTCATGATAGGCGACGATGCGCCTCTCCTCCTCGGACAGCCCGGTATCCTTGGTCTCGCCTAGCAACAGGCGGTCACGCGCGTCGGTGAAGCAGGCCCAATCCACCTCCTGCTGTTCACGCCGGCCAGCCAGCAGGGCGGCTTCGTTGCTCAGGTTGGCCAGGTCCGCACCGGAGAAACCGATGGTGATCTCGGCCAGCCGCTCGAGATCGACATCCTCGGCCAGCGGCATTTCCCGGGTATGCACCTCGAGGATGCGTTGCCGTGCATCACGGTGAGGGTTCTCCAGGGTGATCTTGCGATCGAAGCGCCCCGGCCTCAACAGTGCCGAGTCCAGCACGTCCGGCCGGTTGGTGGCGGCCAGCACCACCACGGACTCCTCCACCTCGAAACCGTCCATCTCCGCGAGAATCTGGTTCAGCGTCTGCTCACGCTCGTCGTGTCCGCCGCCCATGCCGGCACCACGGGAGCGGCCGATCGAGTCGAGCTCGTCGATGAAGATCACCGCCGGCGCCTGCTCCTTGGCCTGCTTGAACAGATCCCGCACCCGGGACGCCCCCACGCCGACGAACATCTCGATGAACTCCGAGCCGCTGATGCTGAAGAAGGGAACCTCGGCTTCGCCGGCAACGGCGCGCGCCATCAGCGTCTTGCCGGTACCGGGCGGCCCCATCATCAGGATACCCCGGGGGATCTTCGCCCCCAGGTCGAGAAAGCGGGTCGGCTCCTTGAGGAAGTCGACCACCTCCATCACCTCCTGCTTGGCATTCTCCGAGCCGGCCACATCGGCCAGCCTCACCCGGCTCTCCTCGCTTCGAACCTGGCGAGCCCCCGACTTGCCCATGCTGAAGAAACCGCCGCCCGACATGGTGCGCTGCTGCATGCGATTCCAGAACCAGAACAGCAGGCCCAGAATCAGGATCCACGGCAGCGCCCCCACCAGGATGCGCTGCCACCAGGGCGGGTCCACCGGCCTGGCGGAAATGTGTACCTGATTGGCCTCCAGGCGTTCGAGCAGCCGCTCGCCCTCTACATCCGGCCGAGTGGTCGCGAAGGTTTCCACCCCCTCGGCCTCCTGGGCTTCCTGGCCCGCTTCGGTGAAGAGCCCCTCGATCGACTGGCCACGTAGCGTCACCTCCTCCACATGGCCCTGGTCGACGGCCTGGATGAACTCGGAGTAACTCAGCTCGACCTGTGCCTGCTGCTCGGCCGCATCGATGAAATGGAAGATCAGCAGGATACCGATCGCAAACCAGAGGAACAGTACCCACTGCGGGCGCTGCGGGTACTGTGCCTTGCCGTCGCCGGGGCCCGAATCCAGGTCGAGGGGAGAGCGCGGCTGGCGAGACTCCCCAGGGTCTCTATCAGGCTTCTCCTTCGGTGACCTCCACTGTTTCCACTGGCTCATGACAGGTCCATTGCTCATGAATGTCACCCTGACCATGGCAATCCCAAGCGGCCTTTGCAAGGTCGCTCGGCTCGGCCCCACTCCCCCGCACACGCGACTCCTGCACGGCAGCACGACCTTCACAGGAGCAAAATGAAAACAGGCAGAGGGCTCGACTACTGGCCGTCACCGAGGAAGGCCCGGTACGCGTCCCAGGCATCCTCGACTGCCGCGGCGTGGAAGCGCTCGCCATGCTCGACCCGCGACAGCGACGGGTCCGAGCCCATGCGACCATCGGGAAAACGACGACGAAACTCGTCGGCGTCGCACTGGGCGCTGCCCGAGGGCGCGATACGGGGCGACATGGCCACATCCTTGATCGCCTCGGGGCGAGCGAACCAGGAGAGCGACACCTCTGACGCCGTGGCATGCCCCCCTTCCGAATCGCCGTAGAGCGACTGGGCCAGCTCACGCACACGCGGTCCGGCGAACCAGTTGCTCAAGGTAAGATGCAGCGCACCCGACGACTGGCCATCGCTGCGCAGGCTGCGCTCGGAGTAGATCTCGGCGAAGGCCGCGTTGACGGTGGCAATATTGCCGCCATGGCCGTTGAGAAAGAACACATGGGTGAAGCCGTGACGCGCGAGGGAGGTCACGGTGTCGTGCAGCACCGCGATCAGGGTGCTGGGACGCAGGCTGATGCTGCCGGGAAAGGCCAGGTGGTGCTGCGCCATGCCCAGGCTCTGGGTCGGCCCCACCAGCACATCGTGGCGCTCGCCCAGCTCCCAGGCAACGGTTTCGGGGCAGATGGCATCGGTTCCGAGCAGGCCGTTCGGGCCGTGCTGCTCGGTGGAGCCGATGGGGATAATGATGCCGGTGGCGCGTTCCAGGTAGCGCTCGACTTCCTGCCAGGTGGCATGCTGCAACTTCATCTCTGTCTCCTTGGGCTGTCTGCACCCCAGTGTCGACAAATCTCACTGCCACCGCCACCAACGCTTGCCTGCCGATCTCCCCGGCAATCTCACCTCCCTGCTCAGGCTGGGCTCGTCGGCCCCCTCAGCCAGGGGATGCGCCGTCGGATCGACGCCACCAACCTGCGCATGGCAATGAGACGAATGCCATAGGCCAGGGCCAGCCCGGTGACGATAGAAAACAGCATCCCCAGGCCGACACGAAACATCAGTGCCGTGAAGAAGGCAGTGAGGACTGCCGTGACTATCTCTTCCAGGTGCCCCTGGATCCACTCTCTCTGTTCTTGCCTGATCATGGTGCGAACCGCCTGTATCCGGTCATGGTGGTTATAGGGCTCAGCCGGGAGTGCTGTCGCACCCCATCACGCCACCCTTCGCCCAGCTCTGGCCGTCCACCTCGCTGAAGAAGAGCTGAACGCTCTCCGGTTTCGCGCCGTAGACCTCGGCAAAGGCCTCGGTGATACGGCGCGCCAGCTCGCGCTTCTGCGCCAGATCGCGGGGAAACTGCTGAATGGTCACGATGGGCATCGTCGACTCCTGCGGAAACGGAGCCTCGTATGGTCGACCGAAAGGCGCCCCTTCGCAAGCAAATCAGGGGCGAGGCACAGCTATCGAAGTCACGCGGCGGTGATGTCAGTGACTGCCGGTTATTCAACTCATGGCTCATCGAGCTCGGGGTCGAGGTACTCCATGCGTGCCCACAGGCTGCCCTGAAGCAGGTCACAGCCCTGCTGTCGCAGATAGTCGGCTTGCTGGCGAGTGCTGATGCTGTTGGCCACGACCTCGAGGTCCAGTTCGTGCGCCATGCCGATGATGGAGCGAATGACCGCCTGATGGCGAGGGTTGTCGAGGCATTCACCGATGAACAGACCGCCGAGCTTGAGCGCGTCAAAGGGAAGGCGGCTCAAGTGCCCGAGAATCGAATAGCCGCTGCCAAAGCCATCCATCGACAGGCGCACGCCCTTGGCATCTAGCTGCTCGAGTACCTGGGCGACGCGCTGAATCTCTTGCATCAGGCCACTCTCCGTGACCTCGATTTCCAGCAACCTGGCGGGCAGGTTGCTGCTGGCGAGTGCGCCATCGACACGGTCGGGGAATTCGCCATCGAGCAGGCCTTCGATCGCGACAGGCACCACCACCCGCAGGCCGATGCCCACCTCGAACCAGGACTTGGCGTGCTGACAGGCATTCGTCAGTATCCACTGGCAGATATCGGCGAGCTGGCCATTGTCCGCCGCAGCGCCCATCCAGCACTCCGACTCCAAGACCCCGAAACGGCTCGACCGCCAGCGCGGCTGCGCCGACACCGCCACGACCTGACCGCTGCGAGCACAGAGCAGCGGACGATAAAGCAGTTCCAGTTCGTTACGTGCCAGGGCACCATGAAATGCTGCGCGCAGGGCCTGCTCCATTTGAGCGTGCGAGCCATGCCCGAGGTCCAGCGACTTCACCGGCTGCTGAAGCCGGACGACCTCGCGCAGTTGCTGCCCGGGCCTCAGCAGGCAGAAGTTCTCGGCCAGCAATACATGGGTATGGTGATCACAGATGGCATTGAAGGCGGCCTGGTCTTCGGGCCGGTCGAAATGACGCAGCTCATAGCCGCACAGCAGGGTAAGCGGTAGACGGTGGCAGGCCGCATGCCAAAGCGCCTCCAGCTGCACGGCAGCCATGGCATTGCCCTGAGCGCAGAGCAGGTCGACCAGCTCGCCGAAGGCTCGAGTGGGCGCAGGGCCGGCGGCTTCCACGGCGGCGAGGATGTGCCGGTTGAACAGCGCCTCGACCGGCATACCTTCCCGCATGATGGCCTCGAGCATGAGCTCGGCGTCATACATCACCAGTTGTCCGCCCGCCAAGGCGGCGTCAGTGTTCAGGCCACCGGCCGCCAGTCGTTGCAGCACGGCTGCCTGATGAGGGATCGTCAACAGCAACAGCAGGCGCTCGCCGGCATCGGCCCCAGCCCGGAGGTAGTCGGCCACGACATCGGCAAGGAAGGCTTCGTCCGCGTAGAACTGAACAGCATGGTCGTGCGGTTGGAATCGAGTGGCAAGCTGCTGCATGAGAAATCCGTTCTTCTGTATATGATCTAATCCGATCCTTTTTTATTAGAGCTTACTCAGAAAAAAACGGATCGCATTGTTGTTATTGCATGGCGTATATCCTGATATCACGCATTGAACTTTGGCGTCAAACACTGCCTGTAACTATTGGTTTTTACGAATGTTTCAATTAACAAATCAGCATACTTAGGGAGACATTTCTCAATGGCAACCCGCCACTGAAACGTCTAGTTTTCAAGGAGTGAATGGATTCATCAGGAGGGAAAAGCATGCCAGCCAAGTCCCAGGCACAGTAGATGGCCGCCGGCGCCGCCCTTTCCGCCAAACGAGGGGAAAAGAAGGCCAGTGAACTCGATGGCGCCGCCAGGCAGATGTACGAATCGATGGATGAGCAGGAGCTGGAGAAAATGGCCTCGGCCAAGCAGAAGAACAAGCCAAAGCACAACGCCAGATCCTGAGCGTGGCTTGAAGTCCTGAGTATGGCTTGATGCGAGGATATTTCAGTGGGTCCAACCCGGGCGGCTACCGCCCGGGGTCGTACCATGCGGGTTGAGGCTCAATCCTCCTCGTCACCCAGCTCGTTGCGGGCCAGCATGGCCAGGTGCTCGTCCTGCTCTTCCCGGGCATCCTCGATGACCGCCAGCAGGTCGTCGACATCCACCGCGGTGGTGTCGTAGGCAAAGCACCCCGTCAGCTTGCTGTCCGGATGCAATTCCCCCGCTTCATAGAGCGCCCAGATCTCCTTGCCGTAGTCTGTCTTGAGGAGTTCCGGCGCATAGCGTCCGAAATAGGCGCGCATGTTGTTGACGTCGCGCTCCAGCATCATCTCCGCACTATTGTTGCCGGCGGCATCCACCGCCTGGGGCAGGTCGATGATCACCGGACCATCGGGGGCCAGCAGCACGTTGAACTCGGAAAGATCGCCATGAATCAGGCCGGCACACAGCATGCGCACCACGTCGCCGATGACCTTGGCGTAATACACACGGGCCTGTTCAGCGGTGAGGGTGACATCGTCCAGGCGCGGCGCGGCAAAGCCCTCGGCGTCGGTAATCATCTCCATCAGCAGCACACCGTCGACGAAGCCGAAGGGCTTGGGCACCCGCACCTCCGCTGCTGCGAGCCGATAAAGTGCATCCACCTCGGCATTCAGCCAGGCCTGCTCCTGCTCCTTCTGCCCATAGCGGGACTTCTTGGCCATGGCACGGCCCTGGCGACTGTTGCGCACCTTGCGGCCTTCCTGGTACTGCACGGCCTGCTTGAAGCTGCGCTGTTTGGCCTCCTTGAAGACCTTGGCGCAGCGGAGCTCACCGCCGGCCCGCACCACATAGACCTGAGCTTCCTTGCCACTCATCAGCTGGGCGACGACTTCGTCGACCATGCCGTCTTCAACCAGCGGTTGTAATCGCTTGGGTATTTTCATATCACCACTTTGGCATATCGCCTTACGAGCGTATCGCCCTGCTGCATGTCAGCGGCTGACGCGCCGGGCGCGAAACGAACGCCCCTTGAGTTTTCCCGCGCTCAACTGCGCAAGCGCCGCCTTGGCGACCTCACGCTGCACGGCCACATAGGCACTGCGCTCCAGCACCTTGATCTTGCCAACCTGGTCGCCCCGGATACCGCCATCACCGGTCAGGGCACCCAGGATATCGCCCGGGCGCACCTTCTGCTTCTTGCCGCCATCGAGCTGCAGCGTAGCCATGGGCGGCGCCATGGGCTCACCCGACAGGACACGGCGGGATGGCAGCGTCTCCGTCACCAGCTGTTGGCCGAGAAACTCGCCGAGCCGCCCCAGGCGGTAGGCCTCCTGCTCACTGACCAGCGTACAGGCCACACCGGAGCTCC
>NZ_AZQX01000338.1:0-10007 GCF_000568385.1 Halomonas sp. BC04 | reverse complement strand
GGCTGTCAAGAACGCCCGCGTTCGCGACTGGTTCCGGCTGCTGGACTATGCTCGAGAACAGCGCCGCCTGCTGGCTGCCGGCGGCAACCCCAACCCCCAGCTGGTTCTCGAGGCCTGGCTGGTTCGCTGGTCGGCCCTGCTGCGTTCCTGACGCAGGGATGAAGGGAGGAGTTCGCATGGCACCACAGAAGGCCTTGTCGCTGGCCATTCAGGATACACAGACCCTGCTTTCCGCCTACATGCCGCTGCTGGAGCGAGGCGGTATCTTCGTTCCCACCCGCGAGCGCTACGAGCTGGGCCAGGAGGTCTACCTGCTGCTGACCCTGCCCGGTGACAGTGAGCGCATGCCGGTGACCGGCCAGGTCGTCTGGGTCTCACCGGATGGTGTGGCAGGACGCCGCGTGCCAGGTATCGGCATTCACTTCAGTCCCGAAGACCAGCCGGTGAGGGACCGGATCGAAACCCTGCTCGCCGGCCAGCTGGACAAGGGTGCGCCGACCTATACCCTTTGAGCGCTAAGCTTTGTCTGAAAACTGCCTGCGCTCAGTCATACTGCCCCATACCTGATGAGTCGTTTTCCGCATGTTCGTCGATTCCCATTGCCACCTTGATCGCCTCGACCCCCAGACTCATGGGGGAGATATCGCCGCCACCCTGGATGCCGCCCGTGCCCGCGACGTTCGCCAGTTCCTGGCCATCGCGGTCACGCTGGAAGCGGTGCCGGAGCTTGCCAGGATCAGCCGCGAGCACCCCGACGTCGTGATCTCCGCCGGCGTTCATCCGCTGCATCGGGTGGATGACGAGCCCGACGTCGAGGCGATCAAGACCTGTGCCGACCGCTATGGCGCCGTGGCCATCGGGGAGTGTGGGCTCGATTATCACTATCTCGACAAGGCCCCCGACAGCGTGCCGTCGAGAGAAGTGCAGCTGGCACGTTTTCGCCGCCACCTGATCGCTGCCACCGAGCTTCAGTTGCCGGTCATCGTGCATACCCGGGAGGCGCGGGAAGAGACCCTGGCCCTGATCCGCGAGCATACCGATCCGGCGGTTGGCGGCGTGTTGCACTGCTTCACCGAAGACCTGGACATGGCCCGAGAGGCCGTGCGTCATGGCTTTTCGATTTCGTTGTCGGGTATCGTCACCTTCCGCAACGCCGAGTCAATCCGTGATGTCGCTCGTCGAGTGCCGCTGGACCGGCTGCTGATCGAGACGGACAGCCCCTACCTGGCGCCGGTTCCCCACCGGGGCAGGCCCAACGAGCCGGCCTGGGTGGTCGAGGTGGCCGAATGCATCGCGCGTGAGCGAGGCATCAGTATCGAGGAGGTCGCCATGCAGACCACGGCAAATTTCTACCGGCTGTTTCGAGCGGCCGTGCCGGAGGCGCCTGCAGAGATCCGCAACGCCCTGGCCACTGCCGGCCTGGTATAGACTGGTGTCAGGGACTCCCGCTGCAGTGGCCGGGGTCGGAGAGGCCTGTTCAGCGATTCATGCCGGAGGCAGTAGATGAACCTGGAGCCGCTACTCGAGCATGTGGAACCGGTAGGGAAGGTCCCCCCCGTGGACCGCTGGGATCCCCAGCAGGCCGGCGAAATGGACTTGATCATCGTTTCCGACGGGCGCTGGATTCATGAAGGCACGGTCATTGGACGCCCACGCCTGGTCCGGCTGCTGTCGACGCTGCTGCGCCGCGAGCAGGACGGTCATCATTATCTGGTGACACCGGTCGAGAAGCAGCGCATTCAAGTGGAGGACCGCCCCTTCGTCATCGTCGATGCCGAGCTGGAGGGCGATAACTGGCGGCTGACAACCAACGTCGGCGACCGGCTGTGCCTGGGTGATGAGCACCGCCTCAGGGTCAGCGAGACCCTGATGGAGTGGCGGTCCCGGAAGTCGACATACGCTTCGGCCTCTCCGCCAGGCTGGGGCGCAACGTTTTCTATCGCCTGGTGGAGGCCGGCGAGCAGCGCACCACCGATACCGGTCGCATCGAGCTGGGGCTCACCAGCGGAGGTGTCTGGCAGCCGCTGGGCGAACTGCCTGGCGACGCACCGGATGAGGCTTCATGAAACTCACCGAGGAGCAGCAGGCCGTGGTCGCCCATGGCTCCGGGCATGCCCGGGTCGCTGCCGTGGCCGGGGCCGGCAAGACCACCACGCTGGTGGCCCGGGTGCTACACCTGCTGGCCAGTGGCGTGCCTGCCAACCGTATCCTGGTGCTGATGTTCAATCGCTCGGCCCGGGAGGATTTCCAGCAGCGCCTGGCGACCATGGCCCCCCGGGGCCAGCGGCTGCCCGATGTGCGTACCTTTCACGCCCTTGGCCATCGGCTGACCGGAAGTCTGACTCGCTGGGGTGTGCTGCCGGAACGCCGACTGCTTTCCACCGACTGGCAGGTGGAGCGCCTGCTGCGCCAGGCCACCCTGGAAGTACTGGAGGATCCGGCGCAGCGCGAGACGGCGCTGGAGGCGGATACCCTCGAGACGCTTGCCCACTTCTGTGGCCTGGTGAAGGCCGAGATGGTGGCGCCGCAAGCACTCCACGAGCGGCTCGATTTCGGTGACGAGTCGCGGCATTTCGTGGCGGCCTTCCAGCGTCTCGAGCAACTGCTGGCCGACCATGGGTTGATGACATTTTCCGATCTGCTGTACCGGCCGCTGTGTGCGCTGGAGGCCGACCCGCAGCTGGCAAGGCGTGTCCAGGGCTACCTGGACCATGTCATCATCGATGAGTATCAGGACATCAACCAGGCGCAGCTGCGCCTGCTGGCCACCCTGGCCGGGCGTGAAGCGACGTCATGGCCGTGGGGGATGCCAATCAGTGCATCTACGAGTGGCGTGGCGCCCATCCCGAGGCCATGCGTGAGCACTTCACCGATACCTTCGGCACCGCCATCGACTACCCCCTTTCGACCACCTTCCGCCACGGGCATGCACTGGCGCTGACAGCCAACCATGCCATCGCCGCCAACCGTCGTCGGCCCGACCAGCTCTGCCTTGCCGCACCGGACAATCCCCGCACTACCCTGGCCGTGGACCAGGGCAGGGAGGCACTGCCCCAGGCGCTGGCCATCTGGCAGGAGGAGGGGCGTCGTCTCGATGAGGCTTGCCTGCTGGTACGCAGCTGGGCGCTGTCGGTGCCTTTCCAGCTGCGGCTTCTCCAGGCGGGCATACCCTTTCGGCTCTCCCGCGAGGATCGCTTCGTATTCCGGCTGCCACTAGTGCAGGCCCTGTCCGGCTACCTGAGGGTGGCACGGAATGCTGCCCTGCTGCACGATCCCGAGCTGGTGCAGCGGCTCCTGGAGCAGCCGACCCCATTCGTGGCCCGCGAGCGGCTGTCGGCGTTGGCCAGGCGGTTGGCGGAGACCCAAGCCTTCCCCGACCGGCACGATCCGCTGATGGCCAGTCTCAAGCCGATCCAGCGGCGCAATCTCAAGCGGCGCTGGGCTCTGCTCTGCGAGCTGCCGCGCCTGGGCCGCTGGTCACCCGCCCGACTGTTGGCCCATGTGGTGGAGAGCCTCGACGCCGAGAAGGTGCTCAAGCGCGCAGCCGCAAGGCGTGAGAAGGGAGAGGAGGATGTCCGGCTGCTCGATGTGCTGGTCGAGCAGGCCGCTGAGGTAAAGGAGATCGATGCCTTCATCGAACTGCTGGAGCGGCCGGTGGAGAACCACGCTGGCGGTATCCTGATCACCACCGTGCACGGCGCCAAGGGGCTGGAGTGGCCGCTCGTGGTCCTGGCCGGGGCCAATGAGGAGGATTTTCCCCATTACAGTCGCGACAACCCGTTGACCCCGGAGCGGCTGGAGGAGGAGCGACGGCTCTTCTATGTGGCCATCACCCGTGCCCGGGAACGGCTGCGCATCCTGCATGATGGGGGAGCGCATCGACCCAGCCGGTTCATCGCCGAGATGGCCTGGCAGGATTGCACGCGGGTTGCCGCCCGCCTGGAAGGTGTCGACAGCGATGCCTCTCCGCTGGCCGTCACCTCGCCGACGCTGGTGGCCCGCTATCTCGAGACACTGGGCCATGAGATCCCCCTTCGGCCACTGGCCGACTCTACCCTGGCCGAACCACATGCCGCCTATACGGCGGGCGAGTTCCTTCCGGGGCAGTGGCTGCGGCACGCGGTCTTCGGTGAGGGCGAGATTGCCGTGGTGGAGGGCGACCCGGTGGATCCGGTCATCGAAGTGCGTTTTGCCCAGGCGGGACGGCGCCGGCTACTGGCGCGGCGAGCCCCATCGAGATGCTGTCCACACCTATGGCAGCATCGAGTCCCTGATTTCGATTCTCGGGATCTTCCCATTTTGACGGATCTTCGAGAGTGGCCCCCAGGATCAAGGAGCTTGAACATGCATCGTGTGCTGATATCCGCCGCGGAGCTTGCCGAATCACTCGAGGCGGGGAGCCCTCCGCTCGTGCTCGACTGTCGTGTCCGCCTGGGGGAGCCGGAAGCCGGGCGACGCCTTTGGGAGGCCGGGCATATTCCCACCAGTCATCATCTCGACCTGGACCGCGATCTTGCCGGGCCGCCGGGAGAGGGTGGTCGCCATCCCCTGCCGACCCCCGGTGCTTTCACTGCCGTGGTGCAACGCCTTGGTATCACGCCCGGCAGGCCGGTGGTGGTGGTCGATGACATGGGAGGACAATTGGCGGCGGCCCGGGCCTGGTGGATGCTGTCCTGCTGGGCCGACCATTCCGACGTACGGGTCCTGGACGGCGGCTTGAGGGCATGGCAGGGCACGGGCGGACCGCTGGTACTGGGCAGGGAGCCTCTCCCTGAGCCCAGCAACTGGAAGCCCCACTACGACGATACTTCCTGGGTCGATGCCGGTACGGTGCTGACCGGCCGTGACATGAAGGTCGATGCGCGCAGCCTGGAGCGCTTTCGCGGCGAGGTCGAGCCCATCGACCCCATCGCTGGTCATATCCCGGGTGCCCAATGTCGGCCCAGCGCAGCCAATCTGGATGACGACGGCCATTTCAAGCCGGCCGAACAGCTCGATGGCGAGCTGCCGGACGCCGATGCGGTCATTGCCTATTGTGGTTCCGGCGTCACCGCCTGCCACAATATCCTTGCCTATGCCATTGCCGGCCGCCCATTGCCGCGTCTTTATGTGGGCTCCTGGAGCGATTGGATTCGCAAGGATTTGCATCCTGTGGCTAGCGGCTAGGTGTTATCTGGCACCGGCTTGAGCAGGATCAGGGCAGGGAACGTAAGTCGACTTAATTTCAACCGCCAGAGGCCGTAAAATCAATTATCTCTTGCTGGCTTGTTTCGCCACTCTTTGGACCCGGGGCATTGGTTCGGCACAGGTGGACGCTTGGGGTTCAAGACCGGCAAGATGCCTGAACGCCAGCAAGCAACGGAAATGGAATCCGAGGAGAAAAGCTGATGAATTTTGCCTTGATTGGTGCGGCCGGCTATATCGCGCCTCGACATATGCAGGCCATCAAGGACATGGGGCATACGCTGGTGGCGGCCTACGACATCAACGATTCAGTCGGCATCATCGATTCCATCTCGACCGATTGCGCATTCTTTACCGAATTCGAGTATTTCATGGAGCATGCCTGGCGTCTCAGGCGCCAGCAGACCAAGGCGATCGACTACTGGGTGGTCTGCTCCCCCAACCATCTTCACAGCGCCCATATCACGGCCGGCCTCCAGTTGGGTTGTGATGTGATCTGCGAGAAACCGCTGGTGTCGACACGGCCCAGCTCGATGAGCTGCGCTGTATCGAGGAGGAGACCCACCGTCGCGTCTACAGCATCATGCAGCTGCGCCACCACCCG
This sequence comes from Halomonas sp. BC04, assembly GCF_000568385.1. NCBI lineage: Bacteria > Pseudomonadati > Pseudomonadota > Gammaproteobacteria > Oceanospirillales > Halomonadaceae > Halomonas > Halomonas sp. BC04. The sequence continues at coordinate 4,219 of NZ_AZQX01000338.1, read as the reverse complement.
GCCATTCACGAACTGCGCGACAAGGTGCTGGCCGAGCAGCGGGAAGGGCAGTACGACGTCGACCTGACCTATATCACCGCGCGCGGCCCCTGGTACCTGGCCAGCTGGAAGGGGGATCCGCGCAAGTCATTCGGCGTCATGGCTGAGATCGGCATTCACTTCTTCGATATGCTGCATGTGATCTTCGGTGAACTAAAGGAGCAGGTGCTGCACTACCACGATGAGCACAAGGCTGCCGGTTACCTCGAATATGAGAAGGCGCGCGTGCGCTGGTTCCTTTCCATCGATGCCGAGGATCTCCCCGAGCGCGTGCGCGGCCAGCATTCGACCTATCGCAGCATTACCTGCGATGGCGAAGAGTTTGAGTTCTCCAGCGGTTTCACCGACCTGCATACCGTCAGCTATCGCGAAATACTCGCCGGCAGGGGCTTCGGTATCGAGACCGTACGGCACTGCCTCGAGACCGTCTATGGCTTGGGCCTGGCGGTGCCCGAATCACCGCGTGAAGGCGAGGCTCACCCGCAACTGGGCGAGCTTTCATCGGCTCGTCCCCTGGCTGCCCGCGCCTGATCCGAGGAGAGCTCATGCATTTCATCGACCTTGCAGCTCAGCAGGCACGGATCCGTCCGCAGCTCGATGCGGCGATCGAGGCCGTGCTGGCACATGGCCGCTATGTGATGGGGCCAGAGGTGGTCGAGCTGGAACGTCGCCTTGCCGACTATGCGGGAGTCGCCCACTGCATCGGCTGCGCCAATGGCACCGATGCACTGCAGATCGCACTGATGGCGCTCGATATCGGCCCTGGCGATGAAGTCATCGTTCCCGGCTTCACCTTCATAGCCAGTGCTGAAAGCGTGGTCCTGGCCGGTGCCAGGCCGGTCTATGTGGACATCGACCCGCACACCTACCTGCTCGATCCTGCCCGGGTCGAGGGGGCCGTTACCCCTCGAACTCGCGCCATCATGCCGGTCTCGATGTTCGGACAGTGCGCCGACATGGAGGCGATCGAGACACTGGCGCAGCGCCATGGGCTCTGCGTGGTGGAGGATGCCGCCCAGAGTTTCGGTGCCACCCAGCACGGCCGGCGCTCGGGCAGCCTGAGTCGAGTTGCGACCACCAGTTTTTTCCCCAGCAAGCCCCTGGGAGCCTACGGTGACGGGGGTGCCCTGTTCACCGATGACGATGCCCTGGCGGAGGCGATTCGTCTCGTGGCACGCCATGGCGAGGCACGGCGTTATCACCATACCCGGATCGGCATGAACAGCCGCCTGGATACGCTGCAGGCCGCTATCCTGCTGACCAAGCTGGCGATCTTCGACGAAGAAGTGGCGCTGAGGCAGCAGGCGGCCGAACGCTACGATCGACTGCTGGGCGAGTCCGGTGTCGTCACAGCGCCGACCGTGGCGGCAGGCAACACCAGCGTTCATGCCCAATACAGCATCCGCGTGCCACGCCGTGATGGGGTGCAGGCGACGCTGACCGATGCCGGCATACCGACCGCCGTTCACTACCCGCTTCCCCTCAATCACCAGCCCGCCGTTGCCGATCCTGACTGTCAACTGCCTGTCACCGAGGCGGTATGCCGGGAGATACTCAGCCTGCCGATGCACCCCTACCTCCAGGCCGAGGAGCAGGAGCGGGTGGTCGAGGCTTTGGTGCAAGCCTTGGCCTGACACCTGCAGCCGCCAAAGCAAAAGGGCGTGCCGCCTGGCACGCCCTTTTTCGGCTGAGGTGATTACATGTTCGGGTAATTGGGGCCGCCGCCGCCCTCCGGTGCCACCCAGGTGATGTTCTGGGCGGGGTCTTTGATATCGCAGGTCTTGCAGTGCACGCAGTTCTGGAAGTTGATCTGGAACTGCGGCTTGCCGTCGTCACCTTCAATCACCTCATAGACGCCTGCCGGGCAGTAGCGCTGGGCTGGCTCAGCGTACTTGGGCAGGTTCTCGCGGATCGGCAACTCCGGATCCTCGAGCTTCAGGTGGCAGGGCTGGTCCTCCTCATGGTTGGTATTCGACAGGAACACCGAGGAGAGCTTGTCGAAGGAGAGCTTGCCATCCGGCTTGGGGTAGTCGATCTTCTCGAACTCGCTGGCAGGCTTGAGTGCCGCATGGTCCGGGATGGTATCGTGGACATTGGGTAGCTTGCCGCCCAGCAACTGGTTGACGAAATTGTAGGCGCCACCCCCCACGGTGCCGTACTTGTGGATCGCCGGGCCGAAGCTGGCGCTCTCCTTGAGTTCGGCGTAGGCCCAGCTCGCCTCCCACCGCTCGGTGAAGGCGGTGAGTTCCTGGCCACCTTCATCCCCTCCCGCAATCGCCTTGAAGACGGCCTCTGCTGCCACCATCCCCGACTTCATGGCGGTGTGCAGGCCCTTGATCTTGGCGAAGTTCAGGGTGCCGGCGTCGCAACCGATCAAGAGGCCGCCGGGGAAGGTCATCTTGGGCAGGCAGTTCAGGCCACCCTTGGTGATGGCGCGGGCGCCATAGGCCACGCGCTTGCCGCCTTCCAGATGCTGCTTGAGCACCGGGTGGTGTTTCATGCGCTGGAATTCGTCGAAGGGCGACAGCCAGGGGTTCTTGTAGGACAGGTCCATGATCAGGCCGACCACCACCTGCTGGTTCTCGGCGTGGTAGAGGAACCAGCGCCGTGGGTGTCCTTGGCCAGCGGCCAGCCGGAGCCGTGCAGCACCAGGCCCGGCTCATGCTTCTCGGCGGGGATGTCCCACAGTTCCTTGAGGCCGATGCCGTAGTGCTGCGGGTCCCGGCCGTCGTCCAGCTTGAACTGTTCGATCAGTCGCTTGCCCAGGTGGCCACGGGAGCCTTCGGCAAACAGGGTGTACTTGGCCCGCAGCTCCATGCCTGGCATATGGCTGTCCTTGGGCGTGCCGTCGGCTGCGACGCCCATGTCGCCGATCAGGATGCCCTGGACCGTGCCATTCTCGTCCTGAATGGTTTCCTGGGCGGCAAAGCCGGGAAAGACCTCCACGCCGAGCCCTTCCGCCTGCTCGGCAAGCCAGCGGCAGAGATTGCCGGCGCTGATCACGTAGCGGGCCATGTCGCCGCCGGTATTGTGCATGCTCTTGGGTACCAGGGCATTAGGCAGCTTCTGGGCCTTTTCGGCGTCCTTGAGCAGGTAGAGCTCGTCACGAATGGCCGGTGTGGTGAGCGGGGCGCCGCGCTCTTCCCAGTCGGGAAAGAGTTCGGCTAGGGCGCGTGGTTCGAAGACGGCACCCGAGAGGATGTGGGCGCCGACTTCGGAGCCCTTCTCCACGACACATACCGTCAGCTCCTGCTCGGCTTCATTGGCCTGCTGCATCAGGCGGCAGGCCGCGGCCAGGCCCGAAGGTCCGGCGCCGACGATGACCACATCGAACTCCATTGAATCCCGCTCTACTTGCTCTGACATCCGGTCGCTCCTCACTCTTTCGCCGTCGGCCACGGTCTACCACCAACGTCGATAGTTATTAAAACGGTCGTTTGCTTCTCGATATTCTCCATGATAGGCATAATAGACGACTCAGGACACCCCTACGATGGGCAATGTGCAATTGCGCTGGCCAAGGTCCGGTCGTGGAAGGGATTGTTGCCATGGGTCCGCCTGTGGCACATTGAGAGGGTTTTTCGGTGCGGTGCCTATCAAACGCTTGCATGAAACGCATGGGCAGCGCATGGAGATAGAGGCATGTCAGCCGGTTCGTGCTGAACGGCTGGGCCTTGCTGACATAGGAAGCGCTGACAGGCTCGGTATCGGGTCGGGCAGCGAGTCCCTAACCCAGATGGTTCAGAAAAAGAACCAAGCGAGGACACCATGAAAGTACTCGTCGCGGTCAAACGCGTCATCGACTACAACGTGAAGATTCGCGTCAAGGCGGATCACAGCGACGTCGACCTCACCAACGTCAAGATGGCCATGAATCCCTTCTGCGAGATCGCCGTGGAAGAGGCGGTGCGGCTGAAGGAAAAGGGCGTGGCCACCGAGGTGGTCGCCGTCACCATCGGCCCCAAGGCCGCCCAGGAGCAGCTGCGTACCGCCCTGGCGCTGGGTGCCGACCGCGCGATACATGTCGAGACCGACGAGCGCGTCGAGTCGCTGGCCGTGGCCAAGCTGCTGGCCAAGGTGGTCGAGGAAGAGCAGCCAGGCTGACGATTCTCGGCAAGCAGGCCATCGACACCGACAACAACCAGACCGGCCAGATGCTGCGGCGCTGAGCGGCCTGCCC
>NZ_AZQX01000337.1:0-5897 GCF_000568385.1 Halomonas sp. BC04 | reverse complement strand
GCTGGATTCGTCCAATGCATTGAGGTCGCCCAGGGTCTGGGCCAGGTCGTTGCGCCAGTCGCTGCGCCGCTCGATACCCAGTTCTCGCAGTTGTGTCCTGGACTCCTCCACCGCCGCCTCGAGACGTGCCACCGCCGAAGCCGCCTGGTTGCGCTCACCGGTGGCCCGGGACACCTCCCGCTCCAGTCGCAGAATGTCCACTTCGGAAACGGCGCCGGACTGCAGCAGCGGCCGAGTCAGGTTCAGCTCCTGGCCGGCCATGTTCGCCTCCCGCTGCGCGGTATCCCGCCGTGCTTTCGCTTCGTTGAGCTCCTCCTCGCGCTGGCGGACACGGTCGCGAAGTATGCTCTCCTGCTCACGCAGCTCTTCCCGGCGGCTCTCGTAGACTTCGCGCTCCTGGGCCACGATGTGGGGCGCCTCGGTACGCAGTTCCTCATCCGGATCAAAGGGTGTATCCGTGATCAGTGCGCGCAGACGCTCGGCACGGGCCTTCAGCGTCAGGGCCTGAGCCCGGTTTTCTCGGAAGGTGGCTACGAAGCGGGTGGGATCGATGCGCATCAGCACCTCTCCCGCCTCCACCATTTGCCCTTCGCGCACCAGGATCTCCTGCACCACACCGCCGTCGAAGGTCTGCACCTTCTGCAGCTGGCTGGAGGGGATGACTCGCCCGGTGCCACGCGTTACCTCGTCGATGGAGGCGAAGTACGACCAGGTGATCAGTGCCGCCACGGCGAGTGCAAAGGTGTAGAGGAAGGCCCGAGCACGCATCGGGTCCTGCTGCATGCGAGCCCAGTCGGCGTCGCTGGCCCAGTCGCGGTTGATATGGGCCGATGTGACCCGACGTGAGAAGAGTCGGTCGATGAATGGCCGAAACGGCTTGCCCCCCACCTCGGAGAACCGTCCAATCGCCTCGAAGCCCTGCTGTTCGGCAGTGGGTCCCTTCTGCTTCGCCATCAGCCGGCCCTCCCGATCTGTCCCTTGCGCAAGGCCTCGACCACCTTGTCGCGAGGACCATCGGCGACCACCTTGCCGGCGTCGATGACGATGATGCGGTCGACCAGCGACAGCAACGACGTTCGGTGCGTGACGACGACCATGGTCTTGCCCTTCGCATAGGTCTTCAGATTCGCCTTGAAGCTCTCCTCGCTGGCATGGTCCATGGCGCTGGACGGCTCATCCAGCAGCAGTATCTGGGGGTCGTGAACCAGTGCCCGGGCAATGGCAACGGCTTGGCGCTGGCCACCGGAAAGCGATTGGCCGCGCTCGCCCACCTGGAGATCGACGCCATGGGGATGTGAATTGACCAGGCCCTGCAGGCCGGCCAGTTCTATCGCCCGCAGCAACGCCTCGTCATCCACTCCATCGCTGCCCCCGCCCGCCACCACGTTGTCGCGTAGCGAACCAAAGAACAGGCTGACGTCCTGGGGCACATAGCCGATATGGCGCCTCAACTGGATAGGGTCGAACTGGCGAATGTCCACCCCATCGACCAGAACGGCGCCACTGGTGGCTGGTAGAGTCCCAGCATCAACTTGTTCAGCGTCGACTTGCCACACCCTACCCGTCCCAGCAAGGCCACCTTCTCACCGGCCTCGATCTTCAACGAGATATCGCGCAGTGCATCACGCTCTTCATCCGGATAGCGCAGCGTCACCTTGTCGAAGCGAATCTCACCGCGAATAACGGGCCGGCTGATGAACTGCTTGCCTTCAGGCCGCTCCACCGGCCGCTCCATCACGCCATTGAGCGACTGCAAGGCCGTGGATGACTGGTGATATTGCGCCAGCAGCGCTGCCGCCTGGCTCACCGGCGCCATGGCCCGTGAGGAGAGCAGATAGGCAGCAATCAGGCCCCCCTGGGTCAGCTGTCCGTCGATGATCAGGTAGACGCCGATGATGATCACGCAGACGGCAACGCTATGCTGCGCCCATTGCGCCACACTGGTGACCGATGAGCTAACCAGGCGTAGCTGAGCTGCCGTTCGAGACAGGAAGGCGCTCGCCTTCTCCCAGGAGCCCTGGATACGGCTTTCGGCACGCAGGTCTTCACGGTCTCCAGATGCGAGATCGACTCCACCAGGGTGGCGTTGCGCTGCGCACCGATCCGCCACGTGGTCTCGGAAAGCTCATGCAGCTTGCCCTGGGCCGCCATGGCATAAAGCAGGACAAACAGGATGCCGGCAATCACGGGCAGCACCAGCGGCGGCCCGATCAGGGCAATGATGCCGGCAAACAGCAGCACGAACGGCAGGTCGACCAGGGAGACCACCGTCGCCGAGCCGATGAAGGCCCGTACCGATTCGAAGGACTGCAGGGTGGCGGCGAAGGAGCCCGTGGACGCCGGTCGAGCCTCCATGCGCAGGCCCAGCACCCTGGCCATGATGGAGGAGGAGAGCTTGACGTCGGCCCGACTGGCGGCGAGGTCGACGAAGGCGTTGCGCATCAAGCGCAGCACCAGATCGAAGCAGAGCACGACGAAAATACCCGCGGACAGCACCCAGAGCGTCTCGGTCGCCTGGTTCGGCACCACGCGATCGTAGACATTGAGCACGAACAGCGGCATGGCCACGGCAAAGAGGTTGATCAGGAAGGAACCGATGATCACATCGCGGTAGAGCTTGCGGTTCTCACGAATGACGCCCCAGAACCAGTGGCGAGCCCGTTGCTGCTTCACTTCCGGACCGCGCTGATCGAAGCGGAAACGCGGACGCACATAGATGGCCTGGCCGCTGTAACTGCTCAGCAAGCCATCCAGGTTCACTTCGGTAACGGCGTCCCCCAGCTCGGGGAAGATCACCTGTGCCTGCCGCGCCTTGATATCCAGGGCGACGAGCACGCAGGCCCGTCCCGGCTCGAGCAGCAGGACAACGGGGAAGAGGGCGGGATTGAGCTGCACCAGGCGGCTCTTGACGATTCTTGCCGTCATGCCGGCCCGGCTGGCAGCACGGGGAAAGACACCTGGCGTCAGCCTGCCCTCCTCGAGTGGCAGGCCCGCCGTCAGGGACTCGGCCGTGACACCGTGATCATGGGCAAGAGCGATACTTTGCAGGCAGGCGAGCAGTTCGTCACGCACTGCGGACCGGGCCGACTCCGGCGCCGGTTCAATGTTTTCCTGTAGGGTCACAGCCACCTCTTGCGAAAGCGGGAACGGTGCAGGCCGCACGGGGCGTGCGGCCTGACATCAGGCAATGGCCCGACCAAAGGCGGGCTCACAGGGTGTGCATCGCCTGTCCCTAGCCACGCACCGCATAGGCATCGTGATACCCCATCCGGTCGAGCCTGGTCTGGAGTTCTGCCAGCTCGCGAGAGTCGATCGGGCCCAGGCGGACACGATGCAGGCCGGAGCCGCTGGCGAGAGTGGCTGGACGATCCAACACGCGACTCAGCTCATCGCGCAGGCCCACCGCAGAGGCCTCTTGAGACAGTGCAGCCACCTGCAGGAAGACGGCATTCTGCGGCACGACAGACGCCATCTCGTTGTCCTCGACTGCAGCCACTTCCTGCGGAATACTGGCATAAATGCCCGAGGTCGCCTCGATTGCACGCACAGGCGTTTCGGGCTTCTGCGGCGACGGGTTCGGCACACTGCCGAATACGGCCGCTGCCTGCTGCTCTTGCTGCTGGAGGCGACTGGCACTCTCCTGGCGGGTCTCCAGGGTAACCTCGACACGGCGGTTCTGCTGACGGCCCTGGGCGGTATCGTTGCTGGCAATGGGCTGGCGGGAGCCGTAGCCCCGCGTTTCGATCAGGTTGCGCGGAATGCCCTGGCTGACCAGATAGTCGGCGACGCTGTCGGCACGACGCTGGGACAGCGGATCATTGATGGCATCGCTGCCCGTGGAATCGGCATGCCCGGCGATAACGATGCCGCCGAGGTCTTGCCGGTCGCGAATCTGGTTGACCAGTGCATCGAGCTCGGTCCTGGCATTCGGGGTCAGGTCGGCACTGTTGACGGCGAAAAGGGCATCGGCCGACAGGGTGACATCCGGCCCTCGGACGGGCGCCGGGACATTCACGCCGCCGGTCAGGTCGGCCAGGGTAAAGCCGGCCGGCCCCTGTACCGGGCAGATCACGCTGGGGTCGAGCTCGACACCTTCACTGCCCATTTCCGCCAGGCTGGGCATGTCGTCGCGTGCCACGCCCAGAACCTGCATCAGTTGCCCCATGGCTGCCAGTGTACGGGCATCGGCGAGCACCACGTCATATTCGGCGTTCACGTAGGCGCGGCTGGCCTCGAAGTATTCGTTCTCGCTGTCCAGCACGTCGAGCAGGGTGCGCTCACCGATATCGAACTGCTGCTGGTAGGCACCACGAACCCGGTCGATGGACTGGCGGTGCTCGTTCAGGTACTGCATCTGTTCGCGCAAGCGCTGGGTGTCGTTATAGGCAATCTGGGTGGTCTGCCTGACATCGTTACACGCTTTGTCGCGCAGGTTGACCGACTGCTCGACCCGGTCGCTGGCGGCACGGAAGGAGGCCAGGTCGCTGCCGCCACGGTAGAGGTTCATGCTCGCCACCAGCTCGATGCTGTGCTGGTCACGGCGCCCTGCGATGCCGCTTTCGTTATTGGTGCCGGTTCGGCCACGCAGGTCCAGCCTTGGCTGGAAGCCCGCCCTGGTGCCCGCCTGTTCGGCCCGTGACGCCTCGATATTCTCGATGGCGGCATGGAACTCGGGGTTACCCTCGAAGGCCAGGTTGACCGCCTCGGCGACGGAGGGCGGCAGGCGATCGTCGAGCTGCGGCGCCGGCGCCAGGTTCTCGGCAGGCAGTGAACCGACGATCCGCTGGTAACGTGCCGTCACATCGTGCAGGTTGGAGGCTTCGGTCATCAGGTTGGACTCGGCCAGTGCCAAACGACCGGAAATCTGCTGCAGATCGACCCCACGACCGGCGCCGGAGCGCACGCGCTCCTCGATCTGATTGAAGACGCGCTGATGGTCGGCATAGTTGTCCTGGGCCAGGCGCACCAGGTCGCGATACCGGCTGACATCGATATAGGCACGCGCCGCTTCGAGTGCCACGTTCTCACTGGCGCCCAGCAGTTCGTAGTAGCGCACCAGCTTGGCACGATCGAGGCGCTCGACCTCGCTACGCGTTGCAAAGCCATCGTAGATCATCTGGTTGAGGGTCAACTCGGCAAAGTCGGTATCGTAGCTACCGCGGCCATCCCCTTCGGTGTACTCACGACCAATACCGGCAGCCACATCGATACTGGGCAGGTAATTGCCGCGAGCCACACCGACATCGTGACCGGCGGCGTTCAGGCCATTCCAGGCCGCCTGCACTTCAGGGTTGGTCATCAGCGCCTGGCGGATCACCTGCTGCAGGTCGGCAGACCCCGGGGTTGCCATACCCGGCGGCAGGCTTTGTGCCACGGCAGCCGTAATCGGGAGGAGAGTCAACGACGTACCCAGCACGACAGCCTTGGCCAGCAGGCGGGCACGGGAGAGGTCAGAATTCTTTTTCATGCTGTTCCCTTTTCATGAGATCGGACGTCCGCCCAACGGGCATGGTCCGGCTTGAAATATTTTTTGAATTATTGTTATTTCGGGGCTCACCCGCCCAATGGGAGTATGGGGGGGTGGTGCATCCTTTCCCGATTCCCTTTCAAAACCTGTTCTATCACTGACATCATGATCACTGACATCATGCCTATCACTGACATCATACCTATTCCTGCGGGCCGGTGACCCGTCCATATACATGGGCTGCTACCACAGGCATTCACCGCATCATGGCATAAGCTCCATTCATTCTATGTACTGATTTCAGCACACCCGGGGTGCCTTATGTGGATCACTTCAGTATCACCTGATATCAACCGCCAGAATGGCAGCGGATCAGTCTTTATTGTGACAGCCGCATGATTTGTAAGATAGCGTAACCGAGCTTGTCGTT
>NZ_AZQX01000336.1:0-9569 GCF_000568385.1 Halomonas sp. BC04 | reverse complement strand
ACTAATCTTATATAGAACAGGCATGCTTCCTGCTCCTATAACACTGTCCATTGGACATTCATTCACATCGTCAAGGAGCAGACTCATGCCGACACCTTGTTATATCAGCATCGAAGGCCAGACCCAGGGCAACATCACCGCTGGCGCCTTCACCCCGGATTCCGTGGGCAACATCTACGTGGAAGGCCACGAAGACGAAATGCTGGTTCAGGAATTCAAGCACGTCGTGACCGTGCCCACCGACCCGCAGTCCGGCCAGCCTTCCGGCCAGCGTGCGCACAAGCCGTTCATCTTCACCGTGGCCCTGAACAAGGCCGTACCGCTGATGTACAACGCCCTGGCCTCCGGCGAGATGCTGCCCAACGTCGAGCTGAAGTGGTACCGCACTTCCGTCGAAGGCAAGCAGGAGCACTTCTTCACCACCAGCCTGACCGACGCCACCATCGTCGACATCAACCTGCGCATGCCGCACGCCCAGGACATCAACACGTCTGAATTCACCCAGCTGATGGACGTGTCCCTGGCCTACCGCAAGATCGATTGGGAACATACCGTTGCCGGCACCTCCGGTTCCGACGACTGGCGCGCCCCGATCGAAGGCTAAGCCTTCGTCAGTGCTCGCTAGCGGCAACGTCCCGTCCGCCTGGGCGGGACGTTGCGCCGCCGGCGTCGTGATGCCAGCGCTTGTTATCGAGCGCTGGCATCACGGCGTGTAAGCCATCGCCGACAGTCCTTGTCAGTCTTCGTCCACATCGGTCGATGTCCCCTTGCCATGCCGAGGGGCTCGCGTAATCTGCTGATGCAATGGATTGCCGCGCATTCGTCTTCCAGGAGGGGAGCCATCACCATGGCCAATCAGACCGGTCTTCAGTTCACACTCGCCCTTGCCGGGGCCGACGACCTCGACCTGGCCGTGGTCGACTTCACGCTGACCGAGGCGCTATCCCAGCCCTTCCACCTGACGGTCAACCTCGCCAGCCGCGATCCGGACCTCGCCCCCGAGACCTTTCTCGACCGCGAGCTGACCCTGACCCTCTGGCAGGACGGCCAGGCGCTGCGCCGGGTCCACGGCATCGCCACCGAATTCGGCCGCGGCGACAGCGGCCATCGCCGCACCTTCTATACGCTGATCCTGCAGCCGGCGCTGTGGCGCCTGTCGCTGCGCCACAACTCGCGCATCTTCCAGCACGCCTCGCCGCTGACCATCATCAATACCCTGTGCGAGGAGCGCGGCATCACCGACGTGGCCTTCGCCGTCACCCGCGAACCCGCCGAGCGGGAGTACTGCGTGCAGTACCGCGAGACCGACCTGGCCTTTATCCAGCGCCTGGCCGCCGAAGAGGGGTTGTTCTACTTCCACGAATTCGAAGACCAGCCGGGGGGCGCCCATCGCCTGGTGTTCGCCGACGATCCCCAGCTGCTGGCCAGCCTCGGCAGCCGCACCTACCATGGCCGCGCCGGCGGCACCGCACCACTGCGCCATGTGCGCAAACTCAAGCAGGTCTCCCGGGTCCGGCCCGCCTCGGCCATGCTCAAGGACTACTCCTTCAAGCAGCCGGGCTATTCACAGTTACATCAGGCCCAGCTGCATGACCAGGCAGCGGACGGCCTGGAAGAACACGCTCAGAGGGACGACTATGAGCATTTCGACTACCCCGGCCGCTACAAGGCCGACGCCTCCGGCGAGGCCTTTACCCGCATTCGCCTGGAGCACCTGCGCCACGACGCCCTGACCGCCGCCGCCGAGAGCGACCTGCCCGAGCTTGCTCCGGGCCACCGCTTCACCCTCACCGACCACGACGCCGAACGCCTCAACCGCGACTGGCAGGTGGTCTCGGTGGTGCACACCGGCAAGCAGCCCCAGGCCCTGGAAGAGGACGCCGTGGGCGTCACCGCCAGCGACCGCCAGGGCATGGACGGCAACGACAGCACCCGCTATGCCAACACGCTGGTCCTGACCCCCGGCGACACCGCCTGGCGACCCGAGCCAACCCCCAAGCCGAGAGTGGACGGCCCCCAGGTCGCCTTCGTGGTCGGCCCCGAAGGTGAGGAGATCCACTGCGACGAGCACGGCAGGGTCAAGGTGCAGTTCCCCTGGGATCGCTACGCCGAGCCGAACACCGCCGAGGCTGGCGGCGAAGCCGCTGTAAACGGTGCGAGCGCCTGGATCAGAGTGAGCCAGGGCTGGGCCGGTGGCGGCTACGGTAGCATCGCCATACCCCGGATCGGGCACGAGGTCATCGTCTCGTTCCTGGAAGGTGACCCGGACCAGCCGCTGATCACCGGGCGCACCTACCATGCGGTGAACACGCCGCCCTATGAACTGCCGGCGCACAAGACGCGCACCGTCATTCGCACCCAGAGCCACAAGGGCGACGGCTTCAACGAACTGCGCTTCGAGGACGAGGCCGAACGGGAACAGATCTGGCTGCACGCCCAGAAGGACCTGGAGCTGCTCACCAACAACGACCGCACCGAGGAGATCGGCAACTACAGCTTCCTCACCGTGCACAACGACCGCATCGGTGAGATCGACGCCGATGAACACCACACCGTGCGTAGCGATCGGCACGAACAGACCGACGCCAACCAGCACCTGACGGTGCAAGGCAGCCTGCACATCAAGGCCGGCCAAGCCTGGCTCAGCGAAAGCGGCCGCGAACTGCACATCAAGGCCGGCCACAAGGTGGTGCTGGAAGCCGGTAGTGAACTGACGTTGAACGCCGGCGGCAGCTTCCTCAAGCTCGACGGCGGTGGCGTGACCCTGGCCGGCCCCGGCGTCAAGATCAACGCCGGCGGCAGCCCCGGCTCGGGCTCCGGTCAGGCCGTCGAGACGCCGCTGCTGCCGGGGCGGGCAGTGGCGGAGGAGCATGAGGACGTGACGCTGGGGCCGATCTTCGGTCACCGCCTGGAGCAGGCCATGATCACGCATGCTCCCCTGGTGGAACCCTGCCAGAAGCCATCCAACGGGGGGCCCTGCCCGCTTGGAGAGGCCTGCCCTTGTGAAGACGTGGGAGGCCGTGCATGAGCGAAGTCTCCCAGGCCTCGGTACTCACGGCACTACTCAATAACCAGCTCGGCGATCGCCACTGGCTGGTGGTGGAACAGCGACACGATACGCTCGAGCGCCTTTACACCCTGGACGCAACGCCAGACATCGTGTGGCTGTTCGACGAGACCCGCTATGCCTCGGCACGCGATGCCGGGCCACTTGTCGTGGCGACACAGCCGGGTAGCGCACTGTGGAACGCCTTCGCTGAAGGCCAGGGTGCATCACCCCTTAGCGGCATCGCCGTATCAAGCAGTGCCAGCACCGACTCCGTCTTGGCCCACCTTCGACATCGGCTAAACGTCAGGTTTTATGGCAGCCGTCAGGCATTATTACGTTATTTCGACCCCTGGGTGGCGGCCCACCTCTTCTTGGATACGCCGTCTTCATTATGGCTGGGTCCACTTTCCGCTCTCTTCTGGCACGGCGGCACCTTTCGTCAGAGGGCCAACCATGGCGCCATCTGGTATGCCTCCCGGCAAGATTCAGCACCCATGAAGAACCCATCAATCGATGCGAGCGACCCTATCAGCCTGACTCCGTCCCAGGAAGAGTCCCTCGAGGCGTTCGTCGCCCAATACCCGCTATGGCAACGCTTGGGCAAAAGCGCAGAGCTCGACGAAGATTCAGCGGAGCATGCACAGCGATTCGTGGCAGCGCTCGACGAAGCCCAGCGCTTCTCGATACCCCAACACCAGCTTCTCGATTTCGTGCACCTGCGTTTCGAGCATCACCAGGCATCACTGCCTGATGGCCTGGAAGCGCAGCCGGCAGAGGCACGTCTGGCAGCGCTCCAGCAGCATTTCCACACCAGGGAAGACAATACGACCATCGGGAGAGACCGGGCATGAGTAACGGCACACTGGGAAACCCTGCCTGCGAAGGTGAACAGCTCATCATCCAAGTCATGGGCAAGGAGCACCCGTCCGGGCACGAGATCGTCATCGTCGATCAACACAGGGGAGAGCGGATAGACGCCTTCGGCGAAGCCGAGACTGAAGATCTGCCTGATCCGACCAGCGTGTTGCACAAGTGGTGCTGGCAAGGTTACCAGCGCGTCAATGCGCAGCTGCACATCGACACCGAGAACGGCGACCCCATCCGTTTGCCGCTACTGGAATGGCTGCTCAAGAACAACCGCAAACTACGCCTGCAGGACAATGTTATCCAGCCGGTGCTGCCGATGGCGCTATGGCAAGGAATGACGCGGGACGAACGCCATGCCCTGCCGCTGCGTCCCGGATATCTGTACGTATTCTACGGTGACAAGTTGTGGCGGGAGATCGAGGCCTCGGCGAATGCCGAGACCGGGCAGATGGAGTTCCGCGATATCGATCTGGCAGCCCATTGCGACAGCAATGAGCGCTATCAGGACGATCGCAGGCCCGCCGTCGGTATTGCACTTGAAGAAATCTGGCTGCCTCATCGGGCCAATGAACGCTATGTCGACGGCAGTGTTCGTATTGGCTATTCCGAGGTTCAGTGGTCGGCAGCGCGCCTCAACCATCTCCAGGCTGATAGCCATGCCCAGCGTACGCGCTGCCATGCCATCAACCTGTCAGGGGCCAACAACTTCGCCTCACCGGGGCAGCTATACATGCTCTCGAATGAGGAGCCCCAGCGCCTGCGTACCGGTCTAGCCGAACAGCATGCCGCCACGCCGAACGCTCTGAGCCTGGACCTGACCGGCGACTACCTGCCCCAGTTGCGTGACCAGGCCAGGGCGGAACTCAGCCAGTTCGATACGGGTGAATCCGCTCGCACCGCCGCCGATGAAGGCATGCGCTCCGGTAGCGGGCATGGTGAGCAGCCCTCTCCTCTCTACCTGCAGGCTTCCGCCCGCTGCCAGGTACTGAAAAATCGAGTGGAACAAAGCGGGGACGATACAGAAGCCGCAGATGCCATCTGGGCGGGGCTGGGTGAGGCCGAAGACAGCCTTGCCGACGCGCGGGAGCGGGAGATACCCGGGCTAGTGCTGGCGGATACTCTCTTTGAGCTACGTCACAGCCTGCACGGCTGTCGAGTCAGCCTCGGGTATCTGCAACAGATACCTGCTCTTGCGGCTGAAGATCGGTTCTATGAATGCGCCGCACTGGTCAACCAGACCATTCTCAAGCGCCACGACAAGGCAGGCCAGACAAATGCGCTGCGCCGTTTCGCCGACAGGGCCGATCTGAGCGAATCAAGCGAACTCCAGCGCATCCTGCGAAGTGCCCAGCGTGAGCTGGCGCGTAACCAGCTCGAGGCCTATCAGGGTCGACTGCACGGTTTATTGCTCAGTCGTGAAGCCAATGCCGTGCTGGCCGACCTGTTTAGCCTGGAGGGCCACGATTACCTCGGCGCCTATGCGCTCACGGCCGACCTGCTGGAAGCGCTGCGCGATGCGCCGGGCGATGCCGACCCCTGAATGATACTCCGCCCACGGCACCCACCCGACCGCAGCGCTACCTGGTCGATGTGCTGCGAGACGGCAGCACATACACCCTGCATGCCATGCTGTTTCCCAGCGACGAGGACACGCCGTTCGACGTACCGCTGGTGCTGCCCGACGAAGAGGAAAACCCCGGCGACGGCCGCGTGCGCCTCAAGGCGCTAGCGCAACAGGCAGAGCAAGAGCTTCCCACCGAAGAGGACGATATCCAACTCCTTGAGACAGCCTATCTGGCAATGATAGGCAGCGCCGAGGGCTTCACTTATAGCGCAGAGCTTAAGCGCTGGGGCGGCGTGGTGGATCTCGTGTTCGGTCGCCTCGCCGAGCAGGCCAACCTGCTGTTCGATGAGAGCGCACGCCAAGCCATCGCACTGCCGGCCGCACGCCTGGCACGAGTGGGCTTTCCGGAACTGTTCGGCAGGATCTCCGGTACCGCACGCGGCAACGTCCGCGAGGACATGGTCATACTTGGCGTTCGCGACTCACGCGGCCAACTCTACAACGGCCTGACGGAGCAGGAGCGCAGCGCCAGCCGCCAGGGCGCGCAAGGCCAGGCACGCCAGAGCTTCGAGGGGGCGGTGCGTCAGGCAACGGGCAAGACCTTTACTCCCAGCCAGGCGAGAGGCATGGCGGCCCTTTCCGCTGCGGCCAACGAGCCACACCTTATCGTGCTGGTGGCCGAGGCCGACTCCGAAGCGGCCAGGCTCTCACGCCGTGCACGAATGCAGGTAGCGTCGCAGGCGCCACCGATATGGTGCGCTTGCCGTATGTGATTGCGGCTTTTGAGTTATTTAACTTGAGACAAGAGTGGCACCAACTCATTAACCGCCCTTCAGGAAGAAGCATCGCTAGTATTTCAAGTGCGATCTTCGATTTAACTATTGCTTCTTTAAAAGCAATGGAATTTTATGGTGAACGACACAACCGACTGAGCCGACTTCGGGCCGGTGCAGTTAGCCGTCATTTACCGCTGGGCGATGCACTGATACGCTCACAGTCCACAATGTTATCCGCAGTGGGCAACCAGTTACGTGGGACCATTACCGCAGTCAATTTGGCGGGTGTAGCAGCAGGCGCAGCCAGCGCCGCTCTGCTGGCCTGGGATGCGTGGACACGTTTCCAGCACGGTAATGTGGGAGCGGGTATCGCTCTAAGTATTGCCTCGGTCAGCACCGCTGTGGTGGCCGGCTCGGCCCTGGTCAAGACCAGCCCCCTATGGCTGGGCCTGGGCCCGGTGGGCTGGATCGCCCTCGGTCTTTCCATCGCCGCGGTCGCGCTGTCGATCTGGCTGACCGACAACGAAATCGAAGAGTGGCTGCGCCTGGGGCCGTTCGGTAGTAACGAACGCTATGCCTGGCGCAACGATCCTGCCGATGCCTTCGATAGGCTGGTCAGCCTGTTTGCCAATATCCGTATCCGCATCGAGCCGGTCGGCCTGGCCACTGCCGAGTCCATCGCCCAGGATTCCGAACGGCACCCCGCCATTGGTCTGCTCAACCCCAGCCGCCCCATGGGGTATGTGGATCGCCTGGTCGCTCAACAGGCGTTGGCCCAGTCCCCAGGCCTTGCCGCCAATACCCGGGTAGTGATCAACAGCAACCTGCCGGGCCTGGCACCGGGCTGGGAAAAGATCGCGCTTTTTCGTTGTACTATCACCACGGAGAAGAAGCACGAGTTTCGCAAGGATGGCTACTCCCAGTGGCTGGAGGAAAAAAGCGAGCTAGGCGAGCCGCTCTCCCCTCTCTTCGAGCGGGCCACCACCGATGGCAGGGAGTATTATCTCTGGGTGCCGGAACAGGAGGGGCAACCGGGCAGCCTCGGGCGCGCGGAACGCCGCACCAGGCACCAGCTCAGGGTAAAGGTGCAATGGCGCAAGGAACCGAGTAATAGCGATATTCTGCCGCGTGCCTTGCCAGCGCCTGCACCCACCAGGACGGAGCGTGGCGACCCACTCGCACCCAACTTCGAGCGTACCGACCAGCCTATTGGGCCGACGAGACGACCCATCGTGACAAAGAGGCAACCGATGGCTGATATGATGCCAATCACTTATACCGCCGATGCCCATACTGCGGAGCTTGCCCAGCGCCCGCGCCAATCGGAGAGCGAACACTCGCGACGGTTTCGTATGTCCGCCGCCAGCGGCCAGCGGCTCCCCCACCACCACCCAACGGTGGAGATGGTGCCGTTGGCACGAGGGCTGGAAATTGTTCCACCCACGCAGGTACGACATATCGAGAGCCAGCCCGGGCATACCCCCCGACCGGCCGATCGCGCCCAGCATCTAATTCGTATGGATGAAGAGTGCCTGCGCTACGCAAGCCAGACTAAACGAAATTTCTTTATTGGCATAATCCGTACCTTAGGAATGATTGGTTTTTTTTTCGCACTCTTTATCTTTCCAGTCAGCACGATATTGATCTACTTTGCTTCAATATCTCCACAAAGCACATATGAATTCAAAGAAGTTCTCGCCGACATTTTGGAATTTTACCTTTATTTATTTTTAGTTCTATTATCCATGTGGGGGGTGGAAATCTTATATACCGCATTTTCCCCAATTATGCCTCTGGCTACCAGCCCGGCCCGATGTGGGAACTCAACCGGCGTACCGGCATGGTCACGGTATTTGCCAACCCGGCCAAAAAGAGCACCGCCTGGCAGGTGGCTCATCAGTTGCCCTTCCATGAATTCGATTGCTACCTGCAGAGCACGCCGAGCCATCAGGGCCTGCCGCAGTTCAACCTGAGCATGGTGCACTATCGCCAGGAAGTGCATGTAGCGCTGGTCGGCATGTTCGGTGCCACCAGCAGCCATGTGGAACAGCGTGCCGCCTGGGACATGGTGCAGCGCTATATGGACACCTCACAGCCGCTGCCCGATGTGCCTGTCTTTGAAATGTATCGCGAGCTCGACCCCACCACGCTGTCACACGACCAACGGACCGGCCGGCCTCCCCGCTACTGGCGCGATATGGATGACGAGACGTTCGCCCAGAAGGTTCACGAGCATCAGGACAAGCTAAATGCCTTCTACCCCGGCTAAGGCAACTAGTCAGCTGCTGCTTCATCCCAAGCTCCATCAAACCACCTCAGCCCGCCTCGCCCTTCTCACATTGGCCAGCAGTAGATTCCCCGTGGCGGGGTCGGGTATCAGCGTACAGTCGATATCGTAGAGCTGGCGCACCAGGCCGGTGGTGACGACCTCGCTCGGCGGGCCGGCGGCGACCAGTTGCCCGTTGCGTAGCGCCAGCAGGTGGTCGGCGTAGCGGCAGGCGCTGGCCAGGTCGTGGAGTACCATCACCACGGTGCGCCCGCCGCCGGCGAGGTTACGCACCAGTTCGAAGACTTCGATCTGGTGGCCCAGGTCGAGGGCCGAGGTGGGTTCGTCGAGCAGCAGCAGCGGCGTCTGCTGGGCAATGGTCATGGCGATCCAGGCGCGCTGACGCTGACCGCCGGATAGCGTGTCCAGGGTCCGCTCCCCCAATTCCAGCACGTCCGCCGCCGCAAGGGCCTCGCCTACCACCCGCTGATCCTCGGCCGACCATTGGCGCAGCCAGCCCTGGTGGGGCTGGCGACCGAAGCGTACCAGTTCGGCGACGGTCAGCCCTTCGGGAGCGATGGCTTCCTGCGGCAGCAGGGCCAGGCGCCGCGCCAGTTCCCGCGCCGGGAGCTGCTGGATGTCCTTGCCATCGAGCAGCACCGCCCCCTGGCTGGGGGCATGTAGCCTGGCCAGGCCGGCCAGCAGCGTGGACTTGCCGCAGCCGTTGGGTCCGACGATGGCGGTGACCTGCCCCGCCGGCAACGACAGCGCCAGGTCGTCGATGATCGTCGCGCGACCGTAACGCAGCGTCAGGTTGCGAGTGGCGAGTTCGTGTCGGGTCATGCCAGGTTCCTCGAAGCCGGTCTCAGCAGTATCCACAGCAGCCAGGGGCCGCACCACCRCGGTGACGATGCCTACCGGGATCTCGATGGGAGCGAGCAGCACTCTTCCCGCCAGGTCGGCCAGCACCATCACCAGCGCCCCGGCCAGCGCCGAGGCAACCACCGGCACGCCCCGCGGCGAGGAGAGCGAGCGGGCGATCTCGGG